>CALNBU010000715.1 GCA_937875615.1 uncultured Archangium sp. | reverse complement strand
CGATGGTCGAGGGTGATGTGGTGGGGTCCTGGCCGGGCAGCGCGGCGGGCAACACCACCTGGCTCCACTGGGCGTCGAGCTCTTCCCCGGGCACCACGGTGTCGCCCCACAGCGCGCGGGGGAAGAGCACGCGCAGCCCCGGCACCCGCCCGGGGAAGACGTAGTCGATGCCGTTGGTCGAGACCTGCAGCCGCCCGTCGATGATGCCGTTGTCGAGGAGCAGCTCCACGCTGGGCGGAGAGAGCGGGCCGAACACCCTGCCCTTGTCATTGCGTACCCAGACCTGCAGCGTGGTCTCACTCATAAGGCGGTGAGCGAAGTTAGTTCAAACCGTGCGCGCGCGCGGGGTTCTTTGCGGCTAAGCAGCGGCGGCGTGAACACCGGCAACGCGCCAGCCAATGTGTGGGAAGTGCGCATGAGCTGGGGAGACCGCGCGTTGGAGGCGGAGGTGCTCGACGCGAGGAACCCGCACCTCTCGCTGGGTGATGCCGAACACGACACCTTCGTCATCGCCGGCGGCGCGCAGGTGAAGCTGAGCTGGCGACCCGAGGGCGTCGAGGTGTTGTTCTCGCTCGGCATCTCCGGGCAGGCGTCGCTGGGCGGCGCCCCGCCGGCCAACCTGAGCGCGCTGGTCGAACGCGGCGTCATCGCCGAAGAGGGCCCGCACTACCGGTTGCGGCTGGCCCGCGGAGACAGCCTGGCGCTGGAGGTGGCCGGCCAGCGCATCGAGGTACGCCCGGCGAAGGCCCGGGTGGCCCGGCTGCAGCTCGACCTCCCGTCGACGCTGGCCCTGGTCACCGCGCTGGTGCTGCTGGCGGCGTGGATCGTCGTCAGCCTGCGCGACATGACGCCGCTCAACCTGCTGGGGCCGTGACGCCGGGCGAGGCCGCGAAGAGCGTGCCGCCGCTGCGGCGCGCGCGCCCCTCCGCCACCAGCTTGTCGACGATGGCCTCGGTGTTGCGCTGCGCGATGGGCCACACGAAGGCCGCCACGTCGTCGTAGGCCTTCTCCACCAGCTGCTCGAGGGTCGCGCCGGCCGCGAAGCTCTGGAGCGCCTCGTGCACCCTGGCCTCACGCCACGCGCGGTGCTGCTGGTACTCCTGAAGCTTCCCCGGCCCATACGGGAGCACCGGCCCGTGCGCCGGGTACAGCGCGCGCACCGGCAACAGCTCCAGCCGCAGCAGCTGCCGGAGGTACTCCGCCATGTCGCCTTCCGGCGGGTCGATGACGATGGTGCCCACCCCGGCCACCATGTCGCCCACCACCGCGGAGCCGGTGGCCGCGTCGACCAGCGTCACGTGACCTCGCGCGTGCCCCGGCGTGTGCAACACCCGCCAGCGCATGGGCAGCGGGCCCTCGAGCGTCAGCTCGTCTCCGTCATTCAACAGCCTGGCCACCGGCACCGGGGCGCGGTCTGCGGTGCGCGCGTGCGCCCACACCGGCGCGCCGAGCGCCTCCACCAGGGCGCGCGCGCCCCCCACGTGGTCCCCGTGGTGGTGCGTCAGCACGATGGCCTTCACCGAGTAGCCCGCGGGCTCCAGCGCGCGGAGGAAGCGCACCAGCCGCGCCACCTCCGCCTCGTCGGGAGAGCCGGGGTCCACCACCAGCAGCTCGCGGGTGCCCAGCAGGTAGCAGTTGGTGTGCGTGGCCGGCGGCAGCGTGGGCGTCAGCAGCGGGAAGAGCATCACGCCGCGCTGAAACTCGATGCGCTCGGCGATGAAGTCGGCGACGTGCGCCGGCGCCCGCAGGCGCGCCACCGCGTCGTCCACGGTGGAGAAGTCCGCCAGCACCCGCAGCGCGTGCAGGTTGGGCGGGTGCAGCAGCGCCTCGGCGGCCTCCCAGCGGGCCAGCGCCTCGGCCGGCGTCACCCAGGCGCCGGAGGTCAGCTCGCCGGGCCAGACCTCGGCCTGGTGGTGCGGCCGCGCCTCCGCGAGGAAGAACCGGGCGTCGAAGCCGCGCGGCAGGTACGGCGGCGTCACCCAGCGGCCGGCGGCGGTGAAGTCCTCCGCGTGCAGGCTCGCGGCCACGGCGGCGAGCCCCTCGGCGAAGCTGCGCTGGTCCGCCAGCAACGCGCGGCGGAAGTCCTCGAGCGTCTCCCGGGAGAGCGCCTCGGCGCCGCGGGCCAGCAGCACGCCGGGCTCCTCGAAGAGATCGCGCGCCGCGCCGCCACCCAGATCGACCTCACCACCTACAGCGCCAACCAGGCTCGCGTGATGGGCCGCGCCATCGACATCACCCTCTCCTACGTCAAGGGCGCCCTGCGCGAACGTGCCGGCGAGCGCAGGCATGAAGGTTGAGCTGCGCCTGCCCGCCCACGCGCAGCCCGGCGAGCCGCCGCGGCC
>CALNBU010000714.1 GCA_937875615.1 uncultured Archangium sp. | reverse complement strand
GGACCGCAACGGGCGGGTCTTCGGAGAGCACCGCCAGCGATTCCACGCCGCCGCCGCGCACCAGGTCCATTACCTCCAGCGCGGCGCCGTAGGGCAGGGCGGGGTCCGCGTCGAAGAACACCACCTTGTCGGGCCGGGCGTTGAGCATGCGAAGCAGGCGCGCGCTCAGCGCTCCCCGCTCGATGCGCTCGCCGTTCACGCGCGTGGCGCCCTCGCGGTCCACCGTCAGCACCAGCGGCGGGGCCGCGTCTGCGGGCGGCGGTGGCGCCGTCGCGTCGTCCTTCGGAGGGACGTGGATCCACAGCTGACGGGTCAACAGCGGCGTCACCACCATGAAGATGATGAGCAGCACCAGCACCACGTCGACCAGCGGCGTGATGTTCATCTGCGGGCGGACGCGCTGCTTGCTGCCACCTTCGTGGAGGTCGACGGCCATGGACGTTCAGCCTCGCTGTGGGCCGCGCTCGAGGACCTGCAGCGCCGCGCCTGGGAAGCCGATCTGCCGACAGCGTCGGAACAGCGCGCGCACCGCGCCGTAGGGAAGGCCCTCGTCGGCCTTGAGCACCACCCGGCGCGCGGGGGCCGTGGCGTGCAGTTCGGTGAGGCGGCTCACCAGCGTCGCCTCGCTCAGCGCCTCCTTCTCGAGGAAGAAGCGGCCGTCGCGGGTCAGCGTGACGGTGATGGCCTCGAGCGAGGCGGCCTCTGCGTCGGCGTTCGCCGCGCCGGGGAGCTTCACCTCGACCCCGGCCTCCATCTGCGGTGCCACCACCATGAAGATGATGAGCAGCACCAGCACCACGTCGACCAGCGGCGTGATGTTGATCTCCGGTCTCGTGCGCTCGCGGGCCATCAGGCGGACCTGCCGTGGTGGGTTTTGAGCACGTCGAGGAACTCGCCCTTCGCCTGCTCGAGCGCGAGCGAGAGGGCGTCGGCCTGCGACGACAGCCAGTTGTAGGCCAGCACTGCGGGGATGGCGACGATGAGCCCCAGCGCCGTCTCGTAGAGCGCCTCGGAGATGCCCAGAGACACCGCGCCCAGGCCGCCCGAGCCCTCTTGGGCGATGCCCTGGAAGGCGGTGATGATGCCGAACACCGTCCCCAGCAGCCCCACGAATGGCGCGATGGAGCCGACGGAGGCGATGACGCTCATGCCGCGCCGCAGGTCGGCCTCCAGGACCTCGTGCTGGCGGGTGAGCTCCCGGCGCGTGGCCTCTACCGGCGAGAGTGCCGAGGGGCTGCGCGAAGACCGGAGGTAGGTCGCCGCGCCCGCCGCCAGCAGCCTCGCGAGGTGGCCGCGGCTGTCCTGTGCGCGGCGCGCGAGACCCTCGGTGTCGTCGGCCTCCAGCAGCGCGCGCGCCTCGGGCGCGAAGGCCCGCGAGGCGCGGCGGCTGCGGGCGTAGGTGTAGAGGCGCTCGAAGAAGACCGCCAGCGAGGCGAGCGCCATCAGCAGCAGCGCCGAGGCCACGCCGATGGCGGCGGGGCCCATGTGTCCCACGATGGCGGAGAATGATGCGTCCATGTTCAGTCCCTCAGCGAGAAGGTGATGTTGACAATCTTGAAGACAGCCAGCGGTGAGCCCTCGAGCGTGGCGGGGGCGTAGTGCCAGGTCTTCACGGCGCTCAGCGCCGCGGCGACGAAGGGCTCTTCGCCCTTGAGCACCTGGACTCGACCTACCCGGCCATCGGCCTCGACGACGATCTTCAGCACCACCCGCGCCTGCTGCCCGGTGGCGCGGGCGGCCTCCGGGTACTCCGGCGCCGCGTTGTCGTCGGCCGGCTCGGGGGGCTCTGCGTCTTCGGGGAGATTCACCGGCCCGCTCCGGGCCGCGCTGGTCACCGCGGGCGAGGGAGACTCCGGCTCGTCGCGGGCTTCCACCACCCCGGCGCCGCGCCCATCGCCCGTGCCGCCCACCGCCGTCTGGAGCTCAGCCACCGCGATGTCTGACTCGGGCGCGGCCGTCTTCGGGGCTTCCCGCGGCGCCACCAGCGGGGCGGCCGAGGGCGGGGCCGCAGCGGCTGCTGGCGGGGGGGCCTTTCTGGTCGCGGTCTTCGCGGGGGCGGGAGGTGGCTGCGCTGGCGGGCTGGCCGGGACCGGCGTCGGCGCCACCACCGGCTTCGGTGGCGGAGGCGGCGCGCGGAACTGCACCTCGATCCTGCGGGGCGCCGGTGCGGGCGCAGCGCGGTCGGACAGGGCCACCGCCGCGCCGCAGAGCAGCGCGAGGGTGCCGACCGCCAGCGCGGCGGCCGCAGCC
>CALNBU010000713.1 GCA_937875615.1 uncultured Archangium sp. | reverse complement strand
CGCCCCAGGCTGACGCGCCCGGCCCCCGTCGCCGTCGTCGCCGTCGCCGTCGCGGTGCGGGAGGCGCCGAGGAGGGCGCGGTCGAGGCCCCGGCGGCTCCCGAGCCGGTCGCCGTCGCCATGGCCGCCGCCGAGTGAAGCGGGGACTTCGCCCGCTGACGACGCGCCGGAAACTGAGCTAAGCGCGCACCGTGATGGACAGCGCCGTGTCCGAGTTCCGCGAGCTGTGCCTGCGCTGCCGGCGCCCGGCTTCGGTGTGCTGGTGCGGCGCGCTCACCCGGGTGCCCAGTCAGACGCGCGTGGTGTTCATCCAGCACCCGCGCGAGGCGAAGGTGCCCATCTCCACCTGTCGCATGGCGCACCTCTCGCTGCCCAACTCCGAGCTGCACGTGGGCACCACCGCGGTGGGCGATGCCCGCCTCGAGGCGCTGTGCCGGGAAGAGGGCGTCGCGGTGCTGTTCCCCAGCGACTCGGCGGTCGACGTCGACGAGCTGTCCGCGCCGCCGCGCACGCTGGTGGTGGTCGATGGGACCTGGTCCAACGCGAAGAAGGTGGTGGAGAAGTGCCCGCTGCTCTCGCAGCTGCCGCGGCTGAAGTTCTCGCCTGACAAGCCGGGCAACTACCGCATCCGCAAGGAGCCGGAGGCGCACTGCCTGGCCACCATCGAGGCCACCGCCTTCGTGCTGGAGCGGCTGGAGCGGGCGCCGGAGCGCTTCACGCCCATCCTCACCGCCTTCGACGCCATGGTGGAGCGGCAGCTCGACTTCATCGGCCGCACCGACGGCTCCCGTCACAAGAAGAAGCGACAGCGGAACTCAGCGCGCGTCGACCCGGTGGCGCCGTTGCGCGGGCGCGAGCTGGTGGTGGTGTTCGGCGAGGCCAACGCCTGGCCGCTCTGTGAGCCTTCCCGCCCATTGCCCGACGAGCCGGAGCTGGTGCAGTTGGTGGCCGAGCGCATCTCCACCGGGGAGCGCTTCGTGCGGCTGCTGCGCCCGGCGCGTCCGCTGGGGCCGCGGGTGCCGCGGCACCTCGACGTGGAGGCGGACGTCATCGAGGCCGCGCCGCCGCGCGCCGAGGTGCTGGGCGACTGGCGCCGCTTCGTGCGCGAGGGCGACGTGCTGCTGGGGTGGGGCCGGTACTGCGCCGACCTCCTCGCCCGCGAGGGCCAGGCCGTCGACGCCTACCTCAACCTGCGCGGCGTGGTGGCGCAGCTGCGCGACGCGGCGCCGGGCAGCGTGGAGGAGATGGCGACGGCGCTGGGTGGCTCGCTGTCGGATGGGCAGGGGCGGGCGGTGCGGCGCCTCGACGCGCTGGCCCACGTCACCCGCGCCATGCTGAGCGGACACCTCGCGCGCGGGAGAGCGGTGCAATGAGTGAGACAGTGGCGGTCATCGGGTTGGGCTACGTGGGGTTGCCGGTGGCGCTGGCCTTCGCGCGGAGGTTCCCCGGCACCATCGGCTTCGACATCAACGTGGAGAAGGTGGCGGAGTTGGTGGCGGGCGTGGACCGCACCGGAGAGACCCCGGCGGAGGTGCTGACCTCGACCTCGCTGCGGATGACGTCGGACCCGGCGCAGCTCCGGGGTGCCACCTTCTTCGTGGTGGCGGTGCCCACGCCCGTCGACGCCACCAACCGGCCCGACTTGACGCCGGTCATCAAGGCCAGCGAGACGGTGGGCAGGGCGCTGAAGAAGGGCGACGTGGTGGTGTACGAGTCGACGGTGTACCCGGGGGTCACCGAGGAGCTCTGCGCTCCGATTCTGGCGCGCGTCTCCGGCCTGCGGCGGGAGGACTTCTCGCTGGGCTACTCGCCCGAGCGCATCAACCCCGGCGACACCCTGCACACGCTCGAGCGCATCACCAAGGTGGTGTCGGGCGAAGACGGGCCCACGCTGGAGCGGGTGGCCGCCACCTACGGGGCCATCATCGACGCCGGGGTCTTCCAGGCGGCCAGCATCAAGGTGGCGGAGGCCGCCAAGGTCATCGAGAACACCCAGCGAGACCTCAACATCGCGCTGATGAACGAGCTGGCGCTCATCTTCGATCGCCTCGGCATCCGCACCCGCGACGTGCTGGCGGCGGCCGGCACCAAGTGGAACTTCCTCAAGTTCACGCCCGGGCTGGTGGGAGGCCACTGCATCGGGGTGGACCCGTACTACCTCACCACCAAGGCGGAGCAGCTCGGCTACCAGCCGCAGGTCATCCTCGCGGGGCGCCGCATCAACGACGAGATGGGCGCGTGGGTGGCGCAGCGCACCGTGAAGCTGCTCATCAACGGCGGCCGTCCGGTGAAGGGCGCGCGGGTGGGCGTGCTGGGGCTCACCTTCAAGGAGAACGTGGCCGACATCCGCAATTCGAAGGTGCCGGACATCCTGGCGGAGCTGCGTGAGTTCGGCGTCGACCCGCTGTTGACCGACGTCTACGCCACCCCGGAGGAGGCGCAGCATGAGTATGGCCTCACGCTGACGCCGCTCTCCGAGCTGAAGGACCTCGACGCGCTCATCCTCGCCGTCTCGCACCGCGAGTACCTCGGGGTGGAGGCGCTGAAGGGCCGACTCAAGCCCGGCGGAGTGCTGGTCGACGTGAAGAGCGCGCTCGACCCCGCGGCCTTCGACGGCTTCACCTACTGGTGCCTGTGATGGCGACCTGGCTCGTCACCGGCGCCGCGGGCTTCATCGGCTCTCACCTCACCGAGGCGCTCCTGCGCGAAGGGGCGCAGGTGGTGGGGCTCGACAACTTCGCCACCGGGCATCGACGCAACCTCGACGACGCGCTCCGGCGCAGCGGCGGCGCGGCCCGCTTCGCCTTCATCGAGGGAGACATCGCCGACGCGGCGGTGTGCCAGCGCGCGGTCGCGGGCGTGGACTACGTGCTGCATCAGGCGGCGCTGGGCAGCGTGCCGCGCAGCATCGAGCGGCCGCTCGACTCGCACCGGGCCAACGTCGACGGCTTCGTCAACATGCTGGTGGCCGCGCGCGACGCCAGGGTGCGCCGCTTCGTCTACGCGTCGTCCAGCAGCGTGTACGGCGACGACGCGGGGCTGCCCAAGGTGGAGGCCAGGGTGGGGCGCGTGCTGTCTCCCTACGCCGCCACCAAGGCGGTCAACGAGCTCTACGCCCGCGTCTTCGAGAAGACCTACGGGCTGGAGACGGTGGGGCTGCGCTACTTCAACGTCTTCGGCCCCCGGCAGGACCCGGAGGGCGCCTACGCCGCGGTGATGCCCCGTTGGTTCGCGGCGCTGCGCCGCGGCGAGCCCTGCGTCATCAACGGCGACGGCAGCACCAGCCGCGACTTCTGCTTCGTGAAGAACGTGGTGCAGGCCAACGTGAAGGCGGCCACCGCGCCCGGCGCCAGCGACGCGGTGTACAACGTCGCGGTGGGCGAGAAGACCAGCCTGTTGACGCTGCACACCCTCATCGCCGAGCGCCTGGGCGTGGCGGTGCCGCCGGTGTTCCGGCCCTTCCGCGCCGGCGACATCAAGGACTCTCAGGCAGACATCTCGTTGGCGCGCCAGCGGCTGGGCTACGCGCCGACCCACACCGTCGCGCAGGGGCTCGACGAGACCGCCCAGTACTTCAAGGAGCAGACATCGTGAAAGTCGTGGTCACCGGAGGAGCCGGCTTCATCGCCTCGCACATCGTCGACGCCTACCTGGGCCTGGGCCACGAGGTGCTCGTCATCGACGACATCTCGACGGGCGACCGGAAGAACCTCACCCCCCGCGCGCGCTTCGTGGAGGCCGACATCCGCGGCGAGGCGGCGGCGCGCGCGGTGGAGGACTGGAAGCCGGAGGTCATCAACCTCCACGCCGCGCAGATCGACGTCCGCCGCTCGGTGAGCGAGCCGCGCTTCGACGCCGACACCAACGTCGGCGGCACCCTGAACATGGTGGAGGCCGGGCGCCGCGGCGGCGCCCTGAAGCGTGTCCTCTACGCCGCGTCGGGCGGCTCGATGTACGGCGACTCGAAGGTGGTGCCGACGCCGGAGACCGAGCCCGCTGCGGGCGTCTCTCCCTATGGCGTGTCCAAGGCCGCCGGCGAGCTCTACCTCTCGTGCTGGCGCGCCATGTATGGGCTGCACTACGTGGCGCTGCGCTATGCCAACGTCTACGGGCCGAGGCAGAACCTGCACGGCGAGGCCGGGGTGGTGGCCATCTTCGCCGAGCGGCTGCTGCGCGGCGACGGCTGCACCATCTACGGCGACGGCAAGCAGACGCGCGACTTCGTCTTCGTCGGCGACGTGGTGCAGGCCAACGTGAAGGCGCTCACCACCAACTTCTGCGGAGGCGTGAACATCGCCACCTCGAAGGAGACCGACGTCAACCGGGTGTACGCGCTGCTGACCAAGAACCTGGGGCTGACGGCGCCGGCGAAGTACGGCCCGGAGCGCCTGGGCGAGCAGCGGGTCAGCGTGCTGGCCAACCAGAAGGCGAAGGCCTCGCTGGACTGGGCGCCGGAGTACGACGTGGAGCGCGGCATGGCCGAGACGGTGGCCTGGTACCGCAGCCACCGCTGAGGTTCACGGCACGATCCACGCCACCTGCAGCCGGAGGAGCTGCACGTCTGCGCTCTTCGGCACGCCCTCGTGCTCGATGAAGCGGGCGGGGTCGACGTTCTCCTGGTCGGCCAGCTGCTGTTCGAGCTGGGTGACGGCGACCTGCAGCGCGTCGACCTTTCCCTCCGCGGTGCCCTGCTGCCTGTTGGTCGACAGCGCCCGGCTCAGCCCGCTCGTCTTCCCGCCCAGCAGCCCGAAGAGCCCGGTGCCGACGCTGGCCCACTTCTCGGCCTTGCGCGCGCTGACGTCCTTCTCGGCCTGCGCGAGGTCGGCGCGCTTCTTCTCGAGATCCCGCGCCAGCTTCAGCCTGTCCTTGTGCACGCCCTGCTTCGCCACCACCCGCGCGGAGAAGGCCTCCACCGTCTCGGTGGGGCCGGAGATCAACTTCGTCATCGGGTCCTGCAGCAGGCGCGTGGCCAGCTTCGAGGGCAGGCGCTCCTTCACGTCGCGCTTGAGCTGCGCGGCCTTCACCGTGCTCACCCAGGCAGGGAGCGCGCCGAGCGTCACCTCCGCCGGCTGCTCCGCCTGGAAGGGCACGCCCTTCACCGAGAGCGGCGGCGCCTCGAGGGCGTCGGGGCCGGAGGCGCTGCCCTCGAGCGGGAAGGCCAGCTCGTGCACCGTCTCTTCGCTCTTCTGGGTGCCCACGCTGTAGCGCACGCCGAACTTGAGCAGCAGGTACGGCTGCGCCGCGCCGGTGTCGGTCTCGTAGAGGGGCCCCAGCTCGGGGTCGAGGCGCGCGCTGACGGGCTCGGTGGGGGCCGTGGGCGCCGCCGTCGCAGGCGCGTCGCGCTTCATGGGCGCCGTCACCTCCCGCAGCTCGTCGGCGCTGAAGGGCCCGCGCAGCAGGGTGAGCGCGTCGCGCGACGCGAAGACCGAGGGCTCCGCGCGGTGCAGCGAGTGCAGCAGGAACCGGCGCGGCTCGAGCCTGGAAATGAGCGCGTCGAGCTGGGCGCTGCTGACCCCCGAGGAGGCCGCGGCCGAGAGGAGCGCGTCGCGGATGCGCGCCTTGTCCTGCTCTGACTGCAGCCGGCCCACCAGCCAGGTGCCGATGTTGGCCAGGCCCCGGTAGTCGAGGTCGACGGGGTTCTGCGTGGCCAGCACCACCGAGAGGCCGAAGGCGCGCGCCTGCTTCAGCAACCCCAGCAGCGGCGGCTTGGTGGGCGGGTTGGCCGGGGCGGGCGGGAAGTACCCGTAGATCTCATCGAGGAGCAGCACCGCGCGGAGGCCGTCGGCGCCGCCCTGCCTGCGCATCCAGGACTGGGTGCGCTCCAGCAGCTGCGCCACCGCGAAGAGCCGCTCTTCGTCGCTCAGGTGCGCCACCGAATAGATGCTCAGCCGCGGCCGCCCGTCGGGCGCGCGCAGCATCGCGCCGGGGTCGAGGGCGTCGCCCTGCCGCCAGGCCGCGAACCTGGGTGAGGCCAGCAACCCGTTGAGGCGCACCATCAGCGCCTGCCGGTCTCTGGCGGGGAAGAAGTCGTCGAGGGGCAGCGCGCCCACGGTGGAGAAGGGCGGGGCCGCGACCTGTCTCACGAGGTCGACGAGCGTGGGGGTGGCGCCGCGCTGCCAGAAGCCGGTCAGCAACTGGACCAGCAACAGGTACTCCCGCGAGGTGAGCGGGTCGCTGTCGATGCCCAGCAGGCCCAGCAGTGCGCGGGCCAGCGCGTCGGACGACTCGGCGAGGGCCTCGGGGGTGGCGTCGGCGGGCGGCGCGAGGGAACCCAGCAGGTCGACGGGCACGCCCAGCGAGGCGCCGGGCGTGTACAGCCGCGGCTGGTAGCTGTCCCGGAACGACGCGAACTGCGCCGCGCTCAGGCCCAGGCCGGAGAGCGCCGCCTGGATACGGCCCCCGCCGCCGGGCACCCAGCGCTCCGCGCGCGGGTCTGCCGGGTCGAAGGACAGCAGCAGCGTGGCGAGGTCTCCCTTGCTGTCGACCGCGAGGACCGGCGTGCCGGCGCGGAGCAGCTCTTCGACCAGCACCACCGCGAGGCCGGTCTTGCCGGAGCCGGTCATGCCGAGGATGAAGCCGTGGGTGGTGAGCGCCCTGGGCGCCAGGGTGAGCGCGCTGCCGTCGAGCGCGGTGCCGAGGGTCAACATGGCGCGCACCATAGGCGAGGGCGGGCGCCGCGGTTCTCCGTGTGTGCAGGTGTTGTTTTTCTCTACCCCGCTTGCAGCTTGCGCTGCGCGGGGAGAAGGTCACACTTGGAGGACTGCCATGATTCTCACTTCCACCGTCATCGCTCTCGTGTTGGCCGCCGACCCCTGCGAAGTGCCGCGCGTCCGCAATACCGCGCCGCTGCAGGGGGCCATCGAGCTCGACAAGGCGCTCTCGCTGCAGTTCCTCGGCGCGGCGGGCGCCTGCGCGTCGCCGGGCGAGGCGTGCTCCACCGCCCGGTTGTCGTGCGCCTCGCAGCTCAACACCACCGCGCAGCAGCAGCAGACCTTCGACGAGGGCGTGTGGCTGCGCGACATGCTCCTCCCGT
>CALNBU010000712.1 GCA_937875615.1 uncultured Archangium sp. | reverse complement strand
CAGACGCTCGACGCGGTGATGGCCTCGCTCATGGGGGGCGCCGACGAAGGCTCGCTCTCGCACCCGCTGCTGGCCCGCCGCGACGTGAAGAAGGTGGAGCTGCTGGTCATCACCTCGGATCGCGGGCTGGCCGGCGGCTTCAACGCCAACATCACCCGCCGCGCGCTCAAGTGGGTGCACGACCAGCAGGCCGCGGGCGTGCAGGTCTCGGTCACCACCATCGGCCGCAAGGGGCACGAGTTCCTCCGCGGCCGCGGGGTGACCATCCGCCGCGACGCGCCGGGCACCTTCCAGAAGTTGTCCTTCGCCACCGCCGACGCGCTGGCCAGGGAGCTCTCGGAGCGCTTCCTCACCGGCGAGGTCGACGCGGTCTTCATCATGTTCAACGAGTTCGTCTCGGCCATCGCACAGGTGCCCACCACGGCGCAGCTGCTCCCCTTCGAGGCCGGACGCGACGGGCAGGCCGGTCGCACCGAGTACACCTACGAGCCCTCGGCGCAGGCGGTGCTGGAGACGCTGGTGCCGCAGGCGGTGTCGGTGAAGGTGTACCGGGCGCTGCTCGAGAGCTTCGCCGCCGAGCACGCGGCGCGCATGACGGCCATGGAGAACGCCACCCGCAACGCCGGTGACATGATCGGCTCGTTGACGCTCTTCTACAACCGCTCCCGCCAGGCGCAGATCACCAAGGAGCTGGTGGAGATCGTCTCCGGCGCCGAGGCGCTCAAGGGCTAGGCGCCGGTCACGCCTCCTGCGCGATGCGCTGGAGGCGGCGGCCCCGCCACCACAGCGCCAGCGTGACGGGCGAGAGCAGCACCACCAGCATCAGCAGCCCCACCAGCACTCCGGCCACGAAGGCCAGGAGGAAGCGCAGCAGGTCGCCCGGCCGCGCGCGGGGGCGGCCGTCATCGATGCCCAGCTCGCGCTTCACGTCGTCGAGCTCCCGCTGGAGCGCCGCGTCGTAGTCGAGGTAGTAGCTCGCGCGCTGACGTCGGCCGCGGACGAAGGCCCGGAAGGTGCGCCGCGGCGCGACGAAGGTGCCCGCCGTCAGTCCACCGAGGTTGATGATCCACGCCGCGGCGAAGTCGCGGCAGCCGGCGCCGAGCTCCCACGCGGAAATCTCGAACTCGCTGACGGTGTCGGTGCGGTAGCCCGTGAGCAGGTGGTTGAGGTCGTGGAACTTCACCGCCCGTCGCCGCGCGTCCGAGTTGGGCAGCGGGAACGGCACCGGCCCCAGCTTGAAGTCCACCCACGTCGCCGCGTAGCCGCCATCGGGGCCGAAGCCGTTGTCTTCGAAGTAGCGCTTCAGCGCCGCGCGCAGGGTCGTCATCTGCCGTCTCCTCGTTGGGTATCTACAAAAATGACCATGGTCATTTCAATGTCGAGGCGCAACCAGAGCGTAAACCCGAGTATGAGCGCGGCTGATGGCGTCAAAATCAGTGAGCACCGTCAGTCGCCGGGAAGCGAACAAGCTCGACAAGCGAGCGCGGCTGCGTGAGGCCGCGCAGCGGCTGTTCCGCGCGCAGGGCTACGAGGCCACCACCACCAGGCAGGTCGCCGACGAGGCGGGGGTCGCTTCCGGCACGCTCTTCCTCTACGCGCGCGACAAGCAGGACCTGGTGTTCCTGGTGATGCACGAGCACCTGCGCGTCGCGTCCGAGGAGGCCTTCGCCACGCTGCCGCGGCGCGCGACGTTGCTCGCGGCGCTGCGCCACGTCTTCTCCCGGCTGTACGCGATGTACGGCCGGCACGAGGCGTTGGCGCGGCACTTCGTGATGAGCCTGCCGGGCGCCGATGGGCCCAACGCGCTGGAGGTCAACGCGCTGACGTTCGGCTTCCTGCAGCGGCTGGCGACGCTGGTGGAGCAGGCGCAGGCGCGCGGAGAGGTGCGCGCGGAGCTCGCGCCGCTCGCCGTCGCCAACCTCTCGTTCGAGCTCTACTTCACCGCGCTGCTGCGGTGGATTTCGGGGCTGGCCACCATCGAGCAGCTGCCCGACGTCGTCGGCGGGTCGCTGCAGCTGCTGTTCGACGGTGTCGCGGCCGGGTGACGGAGCGCTGGCGGCGGCGCGTCGCGGCGGAACTCCGTCGGGGCCGGGCTGGGGTAGGCTGGGCGACGTTCATGAGCGACTCCACCACGGCCTGGCTGCGTGAGCTGCTGGCGTCGGCGCAGGTCGGCACCTGGGACTGGCTCGTCGATGACGACGCCGTCACCTGGAGCGACAACGTGGAGCGCTTCTTCGGCCTGCGGCGCGAGATTTTCGAGGCCACCTACCAGGGGTACCTGGCGCTGGTGGTCGAGGCAGACCGGCCGCTGGTGAACGGCAACGTGGAGGCGCTGCTGCGGGGCGAGCGCGACGAGTTCGTGCTGGAGCACCGGGTGCGCTGGCCCGACGACTCCGTGCACTGGCTGGCGTGCAGCGCGCGCTGCTCCCGCGACGCGCAGGGGCGGGCGGTGCGCCTGGGCGGGACGGTGGTCGACGTCACCTCGCGGCGTACCGCGGAGGAGGCGCTGCGCGAGAGCGAGCAGCTCTTCCGCTCGGCGATGCACCACTCGCCCATCGGGATGGCGCTGGTGGCGCCCGACGGGCACTTCCTCGAAGTGAACCCCTCGCTCTGCGACATCGTGGGCTTCTCCCGCGAGGCGCTGCTGGCGCGCACCTTCCAGCACCTGACGCACCCGGAGGACCTCGACGTCGACCTGGCGCTCCTCGAAGAGACGCTCGCGGGCCGCCGCGACACCTACCAGCTCGACAAGCGCTACCTGCACCGCGACGGGCGCGTGGTGTGGGCGCAGCTCAACGTGTCGCTGGTGCGCACGCCCGACGGCGCGCCCCGCTACTTCGTCTCGCAGATTCAAGACGTCACCGCGCGCCGCACCTCCGAGGCCGCGGTGCGGGGCAGCGAGGCGCTGCTGCGGCAGCTGGCGGAGAACCTGCGCGAGGCGGTGTGGCTGCGCGACCTCGACGAGAACCGCATGTTGTACGTGAGCTCGGCCTACGCCCGCGTGTTCGGCGCCGAGCCCGCGCGGCTCCTCGCCGACCCGCGCGCGTGGCTGGAGGTGCTGCACGAGGACGACCGGGAGTGGGTGGCCCCGGCGGTCGACGCCGTGGACCGGGGCGAGGGCTTCGACGAGTACCTGCGCGTGCGCGTGGGGAGCGCGGTGCGCTGGGTGCGGGTGCAGAAGTTCCCCATCCGCGACGCCTCCGGGCGCGTGTACCGCGTGGCGGGCGTGGCCGAGGACGTCACCGAGCACCGGCGCACCGAAGAGCAGACGCGGCACGCCCAGAAGATGGAGGCCATCGGCCAGTTCGCCGGCGGCGTCGCGCACGACTTCAACAACATGCTGGCGGTGATTCTGGCGCACACCGAGTTGGTGGGCCTCGAGCCGGACCTGACGCCGCAGCTTCGGGAGTCGCTGCGGGAGATTGTGGAGGTGGCGGGGCGCGCGGCGGCGCTGACGCGGCAGCTCCTGCAGTTCAGCCGCAAGGACGTGCTGCGGCCGCGGGCGGTCGACCTCAACGAGGTGGTGCGCGCGTTCGCCACCCTGCTGCGCCGGCTGCTGCGCGAGGATGTCCACCTCGAGCTCTCGCTGTCGGCGGCGCCGCAGCCGGTGCTGGCCGACCCGTCGCTCCTCGACCAGGTGTTGATGAACCTCGCGGTCAACGCGCGCGACGCCATGCCCGCCGGCGGCACGGTGTTCATCGAGAGCCGGCAGGAGGACCTCGACGAGGGCGGGGAGGTGACGCCAGGCCGCTACGCCTGTCTGCTGGTGAGGGACACCGGCGTGGGCATGGGGCCCGACGCGCTCTCGCGCCTCTTCGAGCCCTTCTTCACCACCAAGCCGCCGGGGAAGGGGACCGGCCTGGGGCTCGCGACGGTGTTCGGCATCGTCAAGCAGCACGGCGGCACGGTGACGGTGGAGAGCCGTCCTGGCGAGGGCAGCACCTTCCGCGTCTACCTGCCGACCTCCGCCGAGGCGCCGACGCCGTACCTGGAGCGCGAGACGCCCCGACCGCTGCGCGGTGGGAACGAGACGTTGCTGGTGGTGGAGGACGACGCCAGCGTGCGCGCGGCCACCGAGCTGACGCTCCGGCGCCACGGGTACCGGGTGCTGACCGCGCCCGACGGCGAGTCGGCGCTGCGCCTGTGGGAGGCCCGGCGCGCCGACATCAGGCTGGTGGTGACCGACCTGGTGATGCCGGGGCGGCTCAACGGCCACCAGCTGGTGGAGAAGATTCGCGCCGCGGCCCCCGACACGCGCTTCGTGCTGACCTCCGGCTACAGCCCGGAGTTGTTCGGCAGCGAGCTCGGCCCCGGTGACGCGGCGTACTTCGTTCCCAAGCCGGTGCCCATGAGCCGGCTGCTCGACGTGGTGCGCCGCGCCCTCGACGCGTAGCCTCGCGTCGTTCAGAACTTCGGCGTCAGCACCGCGAGCACCGAGAAGGTGTGGAGGAAGCGGTCGGCGGCGCGGTCGAGGTAGACGAAGAGGTACCCGGCCTCGAGGCGGGCCCAGGGCGCGAGCTGGAAGAAGGGGCCCACGAAGAGCCGGTTCTGGTCGACGCCCGCCGGTTGACCCCAGCTGGTGGCGTTGAGGCCGATGAACAGCTCGTCGGACGCCAGCAGGCCCACCGGCACCTCCGCCGACGGGCGCCAGGAGACGCGGAGGAACTGCCGCAGGCGCAGGCCCACCTCGCCGCCGCTCTGGTGAAAGCGCTGCTCGAGGCGCGTGCGCGACTGGAGGTTGAGGCGGAAGGAGGTCTCGTGCTGCAGCAGCACCTGCTCCCACGCGCGGTGCTCGTGCACCGGCGCCGGGTCTCCGTCGGAGAAGGTCGGCGTCCACGCGTAGCCGCCCCACAGCGACACGCCCGGCGTCAGCTGCACGCCTACGCCCGGGCGCGCGATGGCCTGCACGCCGGCGGCCGTGCGCCGCACGTGGAGGTCGGCCCAGAAGGCCAGCGAGGGCGTCTGTTGGCCGAGGTGCGCGGTGGCCATCACCGCGTTCCAGGTCTGGTACTCGGCGGCGGGCTGGGCGGTCGCGGCCGTGGCGGCGAGGCCGCCGAGCAGCAGGGCGAGCCCGGGCCTCGGGGGAGGGGCGCTGAAGGCGGGAGGCATGTCTCCTCGGTGGCGTGCGTGGAAGGGGAGGCGTGAGGGTGAAGCCGCGTCAACACCACGGCCGGGGGGCGTATTCCCGGAGGCGGTCGTTACCCCAGCAGCACCGCGACGCTCATCATGGTGATGAAGCCTACGATGATGGCGAAGGTGGCGCTCCGCTCCCGGCCCTCGACGTGGGTCTCGGGGATGACCTCGCCGGACACGACGAAGAGCATCGCGCCGGCGGCGAAGGCCAGGCCCCAGGGCAGCACGGCGTCGCTCAGGCTCATGGTGAGGGCGCCCAGCAGGCCGCCGATGGGCTCGACCAGGCCGGTGGCCAGGGCGATGAAGAAGGCGCGGGCGCGCGACTGGCCATCGGCGACCAGCGCCGCGGCCACCGCCAGCCCCTCCGGGAGGTTCTGCGCGAGGATGCTCAGCGTCACCGCGTCGCCGCCGCCGCCACCGTAGGCGACGCCGACGCTGAGCCCCTCGGGGAGGTTGTGCAGCGCGATGGCGAGCACGAAGAGCGTGTTGCGGCCGAGCCCCGGCGTCGAGGCGCCTTCCCGGCCCTTCGAGAAGTGCGCGTGCGGAATCGCCGCGTGCGCGGCCCACAGCGCCAGCGCCCCGAGCAGCACGCCGGCGCCCACGGTCAGCGCCGCCCGGAGGTCTCCCGCGCCGTCGCGGCGGGCCAGGTCGAGCGCCGGCAGCAGCAGCGAGAAGAACGTCGCGCCGAGCATCATGCCGCCGGCCACCGCGAGCAGCAGCCGCCGGGCGTCGGGGCTCCACTCGGCCCGGAGGAAGATGGGCAGCGCGCCGAGGCCCGTCGCCGCGCCCGCGACGAGGCTGCCGCGGAAGCCGGCGACGAGGGGAGAGAGGCTCATCGCGCCTGTCTACCGTGCGCCGTCAGCGCAGTCGCTCCAGGTGAGTCACCATGCCGGTGAAGGTGCCGCGGAGCGTGGCGGCGGTGCTCGAAGCGTCGACCTCGAAGAGCCGGGTGGTGCCCTTCTGGGACTGCTCCGGGACGACCAGCAGGACCCGGCCGTCGTGCACGAAGCCCACCGAGGTCGCGAGCGAATGGAAGGGCAGCTCCAGCTCCGTGCCCACGCCGGTGGTGAGGTCGACGCGCCACCACTTCGCGGCGTCCTTTTCGAGCGTGGCGAAGACGTCGGCGCGCGGGTTCGAAGGCAGGCGCTCCGGGTACACCGCGGGCACGTAGGCGATGCCGTTGCCGGCGTACACCAGCCCGGTGCCGTCGCGGCCGCCCAGCGCGTCGGGCAGCGAGCGCTTCCAGTCGGGGTCGAAGGTGTCCTCGCCCGGGTTCATGCGCAGCACGCAGGTCGGCGTCGGTGAGTTGCTCACCACCCGCGACAACCCACCGTAGCCGTCGCCCACCACGTAGAGGGTGTCGTCCTCGGCCAGCACCAGGCGCGAGTAGCCGCCGGTGCAGCGCTCGTCGGACACCACGCGCGTCGAGCCGTCGTCGGCGTTCAGCACCAGCACGTGCACGCCGGTGGTGGCGTCGAGCAGGTCGGCGTTGGTGTACTGGAGCCGGAAGTACAGCTGGCGACCGCGGACCACGCCGGGGTCGATGGACAGCTCCACGCCGCTCTTCTTGAGCGCCGAGAGGTCGATGGTGTCGCCCACGGTGCGCGCCGAGGGGTTCCAGCGGACCGCGGTGAGCGACACCCCGTCGGCCAGCACCGCCTCCTCGGCGCTGGCGAAGAGGTTGCCCCAGGGGAGGTAGCCGAAGCCGGCCCGCTGGAAGCTGACCTGCTCCGCGGCGTTGAAGCTGCCGTCGTCCTGCGGCACGTAGTGCGTCACCATGGGCGCCTCGATGCTCCCGAGGAAGAGGTGGTCGACGTCGCGGAGGAAGATGCGGCCGTTGCCCACCAGCTCCACGCCGCGGCTGTTGTCGACGGTGCCCAGCTCGAGGCTGCTCACCAACTGCACGTAGCTGGTGCGGCCCGACGGGCCCTGCAGCGTGGTCTGCACCAGCCACGACTCGTCGCCGCCCCCGGGCGGAGCGGGGATGCTGGTGGGCAGCTCCTTCGGCGCGCAGGCCAGCAAGAAGAAGATGACGGGAAGGCAGGGGAGGGTCGGTCTCATGGAGGCTCCTGGGTGAAGGGGGCCCGCGCGGCCCACAGGCACGCGAGCGCGAGCAGCGCCGAGACGACCTCGACGCCGGAAAGAGAGAGGCGCCCGACGGCGGCCAGCAGGAACAGCGCGCCGGCCACCCACAGCCAGCGCCGGGCGGTGCGTCGGGGCGCGCCCGAGAGCAGGGTGGAGGTCACCACCGCCGCCACCGCCGCGCCCAGCAGGCCCAGCGGCGCCACGTCGGGGGAACCCAGCGCGGCCTGCGCCAGCGCCGCCGCCGCGGAGGTGGGCATGGCCACGGCCGTGCCCCAGGTGAGCCGCTCCAGCACCCGCGAGCTGCGCCGGGCGCGGGCGGCGTCGCGGCGCTCGAGCCACACCACGTTCCCGGTCACCACCACCACGCACAGGGCCAGGGCCAGCAGCGCCGAGAGCCAGGGGAGGAGCGGCCGCCCGAAGTCGGCGAAGTGCAGGCCGAAGAGCACCGCCTCCACCCGTTGAGAGGGCGTCGCGCCGTGGGCGAAGCTCAGCACCTCGCCGGTCACCGCGTCGAGCTGCACCACCCGGGCGCCCTGCAACGGCGCGCCTTCGAAGACCGCTCGCGCCACCGCCGCCCGGTCGCCCCACGGCCGCACGTCGAGCTGTCGGAGCGCCCCGTCGGCGCCGGTGCCGCGCGCGGCCCGCACCAGGG
>CALNBU010000711.1 GCA_937875615.1 uncultured Archangium sp. | reverse complement strand
GCCGCGCCTCCTCCTCCTCGCGCTCCGACATGCGCTTGCGCACGCTGGTGATCGCACGGATCCAGTCGTCGCGCTCCTCGGCGGACAGCGCCGGTCGCGGCAGGGAGCAGGCCTGGCGCGTGAAGGAGCGCGCGCTGATGAGCAGCTGGCCCCACTGTCGGCGCGCCTCCCAGAAGCGGTCGTAGCTGGTGCTGTTGCGGAAGCCGAGGAAGATGGCCAGCGTCACCCCCAGCAGCGCCAGCGAGGTGGCCTCCAGCTTCACGGGGAACTGCCAGAGCGTCTCGTGCACCAGGGTGACGAGGGCCGCGTAGAGGAAGAAGACCCCCAGCCGGGGGAGAATCTTGGGCACCACCGAGCCCCGCCACACCAACAGCATCTGCAGCCACGACAGCCGACGGCGAACAATCATGCGCGCCGCTGTAGGCCACGCGGCGCCCGGCGGCACCTGTCTTGCCGGCTGGCGAGTCGTCGCGCGCCCGCCCGCGCCGCGTTGTGCTAGCCCGCATGCGCCCATGAGCGACACGACGGCGAAGGACTACAAGAGCACTCTCAATCTCCCGAAGACCGACTTCCCCATGAAGGGGAACCTGGGGCAGCTGGAGCCGAAGCTGTTGCAGCAGTGGGCTTCGCAGCAGACCTTCGAGAAGGTGCTGGAGGCCAACCGCGGCAAGCCCTCCTTCACGCTGCACGACGGCCCGCCCTACGCCAACGGCCGCCTGCACGCCGGCCACGCGCTGAACAAGATTCTCAAGGACATCATCGTCAAGTTCCGGAACCTCGCCGGCCAGCGCGCCGACTACGTGCCCGGCTGGGACACCCACGGCCTGCCCATCGAGCAGGCGGTCGAGAAAGAGCTGCGCGAGAAGAAGGTCGACCGCCGCGCCATGTCGCGGGAGGACTTCCTCCAGCGCTGCCGCGACTACGCGCTCCGCTTCATCGACATCCAGCAGGCCGAGTTCCAGCGCCTCGGCGTCTTCGCCCGCTGGGAGGCGAAGTACCGCACCCTGGAGTTCAGCTACGAGGCGCAGGAAATCCGCGAGCTGGCGAAGTTCGCCGCCAGCGGCGCCATGTACCGCCGCAACCGGCCCGTCTTCTGGTGCGTCTATGACCGCACCGCGCTGGCCCTGGCCGAAATCGAATACGAGGACCTCAAGGTCCCCTCGACCTACGTGGCCTTCCCCGCCGAGGGCGACCTGACCGCGCAGTGGCCGTTCCTCGCCGGCAAGCAGGTGGCCTTCGCCATCTGGACCACCACCCCGTGGACGCTCCCGGCCAACATGGCCATCAGCGTCAACCCCGCCTTCGAGTACGTCTTCTACGAGCGCGCGCCCGGCCAGGTCATCGTGGTGGCGAAGGAGCTGCTGGCGCGGGTGCTGGCCGACATCGCGCCCGGCGACTTCACCGAAAAGCCCACCTCGCTGGGAGACCTGCCGTCCTTCGCGACGCAGAAGATTCTGGGCTACGCCTCGGGCGAGGCGCTGTGCGGCCTCACCTACCGCCACGTCTTCCTCGAGCGCACCTCGCCGGTGGTGGGCGGCGAGCACGTGACGCTGGAGGCGGGCACCGGGCTGGTGCACACCGCGCCGGGCCACGGCCCCGACGACTACGAGGTGGGGCTCCGCTACGGCCTCGACATCTACAACCCGGTGAAGGGCGACGGCCGCTACGACGACTCGGTGGGGCCGCAGTTCGCCGGGCAGTTCGTCTTCGACGCCAACGAGACGGTGCCCAGGCTGCTCGCCGAGAAGGGCGCGCTGCTCAACCAGGTCGGCGAGCTCATCACCACCAGCTACCCGCACTCGTGGCGCAGCAAGAAGCCGGTCATCTACCGGGCCACGCCGCAGTGGTTCATCTCCATGGAGACCAACGGCCTGCGCGCCAGGGCGCTGGCGGCCATCGACGACGCGGTGACCTGGGTGCCGAAGTGGGGCCGCGACCGCATCCACGGGATGCTGGCCACGCGGCCCGACTGGACCATCTCCCGCCAGCGCACCTGGGGCGTGCCCATTCCCACCGCGGTGTGCAGCGAGTGCGGCCACGCGCTCATCGACGCCGGGGTGATGAACAAGGCGGCGGAGGTGGTGGCGAAGGAGGGCGCCAACGCCTGGTACGAGCGGCCGTTGACCGACTTCCGCGCCGAGGGCGACGCCTGCCCCGGGTGCGGCAAGGCCACGCTGGTGAAGGAGACCGACATCCTCGACGTGTGGTTCGACTCCGCCTGCAGCTTCGCCGCGGTGATGGAGCCGCTGGGCGAGCAGGTGCCGGTGGACCTCTACCTCGAAGGCTCGGACCAGCACCGCGGCTGGTTCCACAGCTCGCTGCTGGTGGGCATCGGCACGCGCGGCGTGGCGCCGTACAAGAGCTGCCTCACGCACGGCTTCGTGGTCGACGGCAACGGCAACAAGATGTCGAAGTCGCTGGGCAACACGGTGTCGCCGGAGGAGATGCTCAAGAAGCACGGCGCGGAAATCGTGCGCCTGTGGACGGCGTCGTCGGACTACCGCAACGACGTGCGCCTCTCGATGCCGATGCTCGACAGCCTCGCCGACGGGTACCGGAAAATCCGCAACACCATCCGCTACGCGCTGTCGAACCTGAGCGACTTCGACCCGGAGAAGGACGGCGCGGCGCAGCTGCTGCCGCTCGACCAGTGGGTGAGCGCGAAGTTCGACGGGCTGCTGACGCGGGTGAAGGCCGCCTACGAGGCGTACGAGTTCCACCTCGTGTACCAGTCGGTGGTGGACTTCTGCGCCAACGAGCTGTCCGCGCAGTACTTCGACATCCAGAAAGACGCGCTCTACACCTCGCGGGCCACCGGGCCGAAGCGGCGCAGCGCGCAGACGGTGCTGTACCGCCTCGCGAAGGAGCTGACGGTGCTGCTGGCGCCCATCACCAGCTTCACCAGCGAAGAGGCCTACGGCTTCCTGCCCGGCGCCCGGCGCGAGAGCGTCTTCCTGGAGGACTTCCCCGTGGCGCGCGGCGGCGCCGACGCGCAGGTGGTGGCCGACTACGACGCGCTCTTCGCGGTGCGCGCGCAGGTGCTGCCGCTGCTCGAGAAGGCGCGCCAGGAGAAGCTGCTGGGCAAGTCGGTGGAGGCGCAGGTGACGGTGGGCGCCGCGGGCGAGACGAAGGCGCTGCTGGAGAAGTACCGCGAGGAGCTGGCGGAGGTCTTCATCGTCAGCCAGGTGCACCTCGCCGAGGCGACGCCGCTGGCCATCTCGGTGGCGAAGGCCGAGGGCAACAAGTGCCCGCGCTGCTGGCAGTACAAGCCCGAGGTGGGCGCGCAGGCGCTCTGCACGCGCTGCACCGACGCGGTGGCCTGACGGAGGCGCCGGCCGTGGACGCCGCGCTGTACGCCCGGGTGGTGGGTGGCACGGCGGTGCGCCTGGGCCAGCGCTTCAGGCTGGAGCCCGGGGTGGGGTTGTCGGTGGGCACCTCGTCGCGCGCCCGCCTGCGCACCACTGGCGCGGCGCTCGACCTGCACCTCGACTGTGACGGCGGACAGCTGGTGCTGCGCGGCGGGGAGGGGCGCGTCACCCGGGAGCCCGCCGAGGGCCTGCCCTGCACGCTGGTCATCGACGGGGCGCTGGTGCTGGAGGTGCGCGCCGACGCGCCCACGCCGTGGGCCCGGCACCTGGAGCTGGAGCGCCACCTCGGGGAGCACCCCGAGGACGGCGCGGCGGCGCAGGTGTACGCCGACTTCCTCGAGGAGCGCGGCGACGAGCTGACGGAGGAGGCGCGCTGGGCCACGCTGCTGGGGTTGGCGCCGCTAACGCGCGCCGGCCTGCTGCGGCCCACCTTCGGCGTCAGCAACCTGCTGGTGGCGCTGCACGTCGGGCGGGAGGTGCGCGCGCTGCCGTGGGTGGCGGCGCAGCTGCCGCACCTGCGCGTGGGGCGGGCGCTGCGGCGCTTCACCGCGGACTGGCTCG
>CALNBU010000710.1 GCA_937875615.1 uncultured Archangium sp. | reverse complement strand
GTCAGCAAGCGCAAGCTGCAGGAAAAGAACTTCCTGGGCTCGGTGCTGGGCACCGCCTCGGTGGGCCGCCGGCAGCTGGCGCTCGCGGCCCGGGAGGTCCGGGCGCGCACCGACGACGCCGTCACCCAGCTGGTCCTCGATGGCTCCACGCTGCCGCCGAAGCTGGAGCAGCTGCAGGGCCGCGAGGGCTGGTGGTACGCGTACCGCTTCGAGCTGACCGGGCTGAAGCCCGAGGAGCGCGTGGTGCACATCGTGTGCATGAAGCACGGTGAAGGCTGGCGCGTGGTTCCGTGGTCCGACGCCGAGCTGCTGCCGCGCACGCTGGCGAAGGAGTCGGGTGATCGCACGCCGCCGCCCAACCTCCCGACGCTGGAGCACGAGAAGGCGTTGATGGCGGCGAAGGACGAGCTGACCCGGCAGGCCGAGCGCAGAAACCTGCTGGAGCTCGACGCCGCCAAGGACCGCGCCGACCGCTTCGCGGAAGACTGCCTCTTCACGCCGCGCCAGCAGCTCGACCGCGCCCGCGAGGTCTGGGAAGAGGCGCGCAAGAGCGTGTTGGCCGTGGAGGACGTCACCGAGCGCATGAAGGCGCGCACCTCGGCGGAGCGCCTCGAGCGGGAGTACCGCCGCAAGCTGACCGCGCTCCGGCAGGCCGAAGACAGCCGCTACGCGGAGAAGGACCGCATGCTCGCCGCGCTGGCACAGAAGGCGAAAGTGGTCACCAGCCGCACCATGGTGGCCTCGTCATACTTCTGGGTCGAGTAGCGCGTCGGGGCGGTCGAAGTCGCCCAGCACCCGGCGATCGTCGACGTCGATGCGCGCGCGGTGGGCGCCCATGGCCCGCAGCGCCTCGTGCAGCGTGAGCTCGGGGACCGGGCGCTCGAAGGTGCTCAGCCAGCGCCGATGAATGGCCACCGGGTGGCCGCCGCGGTCCGCCACGCGCGGCGAGGCGGCGCCGAAGCGCTGGAGCGCGTCCATCAACACCCGCAGCGTGGCTTCGCTGGGCGGGAGGAGATCGACGGGGGTGATCAACAGCCGGTTGGCGGCGGTGGCGCGCAGCCCGGCCGCCAGCGACTCGGCCTGACTGCGGGTGCGGACGGCCAGCACCTGCGCGCCCGGGGGCAGGGCGGGCAGGGCAGGCACCACCTCGGGGCGCGTCACCACCACCACCTCGGCGCAGCCGGCCTCGAGGAAGCGCTGGGCGTGCAGGAGCGCCAACGGCGCCCCGTCGACGCGCAGCAGCGCCTTGGGCCCGCCCATGCGACGGCCCTCTCCCGCCGCCAGCACCAGGCCCGCGAACATCGGCACGCCTACAGCCCCAGCGCCTCGCGCATGGGGAGGCTGCGCAGCCGTTGCCCCGTGAGCGCGAACACCGCGTTGGCCAGGGCCGGGGCGATGGGCGGGGCGCCCGGCTCTCCGACGCCGCCGGGGCGCTCGACGCTGTCGACCAGCTCGACGTGCAGGCGCTTCGGCACCTGGTGCAGGCGCACCAGCGGGAGATCATGGAAGTTCGACTGCTGCGTCACCCCGCCTTTCATGGTGGGGCCGCCGAAGAAGGCGAGGTTGAGGCCGAACACCACCGAGCCCTCCATCTGGGAGCGCACGCGGTCGGGGTTGACGATGCGCCCGGCGTCGATGGCCAGCCACACCTCGTCGACCTCGATGCGCCCTTCCCGACGCACCACCGACACCACGGCCGCCACGTAGCTGAGGAAGCTGCGGTGCGCGGCGAGGCCCAGCGCGCGCCCCTGCTTCCCAGCCGGAGGCCTTCGTCACCCGCTCGAGGACCTGGCGCAGCCGCGCCACGTCGACGGGGTGCTCGTCGAGCGACGCGTTGTAGTTCTTGAGCGCGGGGATGCCGAGCTCGCGCAGCGAGGCGTGCCTGGGCGGGCCCAGCACCGAGAGCCAGGTGGCCCTGGGGTCTTCCTTCCGCGCGTGGGCCAGCTCGTCGATGAAGGAGCCCACCGCGAAGGCGTGGAACAGGTTGTAGACCGCGCGCAGCCAGCCGATGCGCACAGGGGCGCCGGGCGCCTCGCACCCCTCGGCGCGCACGTTGGGCACGGCCAGCGCGAGGTCCAGCACGCCCTGCTGGAGATCTCCCGGCCCCGGCACCGGCGGCCCGCCGTAGAGGGTGGAGATGGGCGGGAAGGCGGTGCGGTGACGCCAGGCGACGAGCTGCCCCGTGGCGTCGATGCCGGCCGTCAGCTTCTGGGCGCTGACGGTGTTGTAGTAGTCGTGGCGCACGTCGTCTTCGCGCGTCCATTGCACGCGCACCGGCGCCTTCACCGCGCGCGCCAGCCACGCCGCCTCGGCGCAGAAGTCGGCCTTCGACTTGCGCCCGAAGCCGCCGCCCAGCAGGGTGACGTGCACCGTCACCTTCGACTCCGGCAGCCCGAGCGTCTCGGCCACCGTCTTGCGCGCGGCCTGGGGATTCTGGGTGCTGGCCCACACCTCGCAGGCGCCGCGCTGGAAGCGGGCCAGGGCCACCGGCGGCTCCATGGGCGAGTGGGGCAGGTGGGGGACATCGTACTCCGCCTCGATGATGCGGGCGGCGCCGGCCAGCGCGCGGTCCACGTCGCCCACCTCGCGCAGCGTGACGCCGGGCGACTGCAGGGCGCGGTGCAACCCGTCGCGGAACGCTGCGGAGTCGTAGCTGGCGTTGGGGCCGTGCTCCCAGTCGATGGCCAGCGCGGCACGCCCGCGGATGGCCGCCCAGGTGTTGGTGGCCAGCACCGCCACGCCGCCCCACGGCTGGAAGCCCCAGGGCGCCCTGGGCGTCGGCAGCGCGAGGACCTTCTTCACGCCCGGCACCTTGAGCGCGGCCCTGGCGTCGAGGCGCTTGATGCGCCCACCCACCACCGGGGGCCTGGCGATGACGGCGATCAGCATGCCCGGCAGCGTGACGTCGGCGCCGAACTGCGCCGCGCCGGTGACGAAGGACTGGGCGTCGATCGACGGGGCCGAGCGGCCCAACCAGGGGTGCGCCGCGTCGGGGAGCAGGGTGACGGCGTCGTCGGCGGGCACGGGCAGCTTCCCCGCGGCCTCGGCCAGCTCGCCGAAGCTCAGCTTCGCGCCGGTGAGGGTGTTGACGACGAAGTGCGCCTTCGCTTCGCAGGCGCTGACGGGCACCTCCCAGCGCTCGGCGGCGGCGGTCAGCAGCATCACCCGCGCGGTGGCGGCGAAGCGCCGCAGCCAGTCGAGCTTCCCGCGGATGCTGCTGGAGCCGTCGGTGTTCTGGTCTCCGTAGGCCGCGTCGCCCACCGCCTGCTCGATGGAGACGCGCGCCAGGTCGGCGCCCAGCTCGCCGGCGAAGAGGTAGGCGAGGGTGCTGCGGATGCCTTGCCCCATCTCCGAGCGATGCACGGTCAGCGTCACCGCCCCATCGGGGGAGAGGTGAACGAAGACGTTGGGCTGAAGGCCCTTCGCCCGCTTCGGCGCGGCGGCGCCCAGCCCCGGGTAGAGGCCCAGCGCGAAGCCGCCCAGGGTGGCCTTGAGGACGCCGCGGCGGGAGAGCGCGGTCAAGGCGTCTCTCCCGCGGCCTTCTTGATGGCGGCCCTGATGCGCGGGTAGGTGCCGCAGCGGCAGAGGTTGCCCGACATGGCGGCGTCGATGGCCTCGTCGTTGGGGTGTGGGTTGCGCGCCAGCAGCGCGGCGGCCGACATCAGCTGCCCCGCCTGACAGTAGCCACACTGCGGGACGCCCAGCTCGACCCACGCGCGCTGCAGCGGGTGATTGCCGTCGGCAGAGAGCCCCTCGATGGTGGTGACCGAGGCCCCCTGCGCCGCACCCAACGGCGTGAGACAGGCGCGCACCGGCTGCCCGTCGAGGTGCACCGTGCAGGCGCCGCACTGGGCGACGCCGCAGCCGAAGCGGGTCCCGGTGAGGCCGGCGAGGTCACGCAGCGCCCACAGCAGCGGCATGGCGGGATCTGCGTCGAGGGAGCGGGGCGTTCCGTTCAGCACCAGCTTGATGGCCATGCGCCCAGTGTAACGGGCTCACCGCGCGAGGCGACGGTAGTGCGGGCTTTCTTCGAAGCGCGGCACGCGCCGGGGTGGGCGCCGCCAGAAGTTGATGGCGATGGCCAGGCGCAGCGCGGGCTCCCGGGGGAGCCGCTTGCCGGGGATGCGGTTCTCGGCGTCCAGCACGCCGTGGGTCAGCGAGCCCTTGAACCAGGTGAAGCGGTTGGGCCTGGGCTCGACGAGGTCGAAGTCGTGCGCGTCGGGGGCGCAGGCGGGGTTGCGGGGCTCCGGGTCTGCGCGCGTCACCGCCAGCAGGCCGCCGCGGCAGGTGTTGAGGTACAGCAGGGAGCTGTAGGTGGGGTGCACCTCCACGCCGTCGTCGTCGAAGCGCGCGTTGTCCCGGTCGCGGTGGAAGTCGACCTTCACGTTGGAGGTGCGCATGCGCGAGAGCCACCACTCCACGCCGGCCCCCTTCGCGGGGACGTGCGGCCGCAGCGCGAGCGCCGCCTGCTCCACGAGGTTGCCGGGCCGGGCGTCGAAGTCGAACCAGAAGGTGGTCTGGTAGCCGGACACCAGGCGCTCCGTGCCGAGGGCCACCACCGCGCGCCGGAGCGCGTGGAACTGGCGCGTCGGCAGCGCGTCGTCGAGGAGGTGGACGAGGGGCTTCACTTCGTCAGGGTGACGGCCTCGAAGAGGATCCGGCCCTCGCAGCTCGCCGGGGCGCTCAGCTCCAGCAGCGCGGCGACGGTGGGGGCGAGATCGATGGGCTGCGCGCGCTGGCCGTAGTGTCCGGTGCGCACGCCGCGGCCCCACAGCACGAGGGGCACGTCGGCGTCGTAGCTCCAGGGCTGCCCGTGGGAGGTTCCCCTGGGCCAGCTCTCGAGCACCTTGAAGGGCCGCAGCACGAAGAGCACGTCGCCGCTGCGCTCGGGGTGGTAGGCGTGGGCGGCCTCGCGCTCCAGCGAGGGGAGCTGGAGCGCGTCGCGGGAGGCGGCCGCGAAGAGCTCCGGGCGCTGGCTCAGCCACGCCGCCGCCGCGCGCCGGACGGCGACCACGTCGAGCTTGCGGCTCTCGAGGCGCTTCCAGTCGAGGTACACGTCGGACTCCTCGATGGCGGCCACCAACCCGGGGGCGCCGAACTGCTTCTCGAGCGCCGCGTCGAGCTCCTTCTTCAGCTGATCCGGCGAGACGCGCAGCCCCTCCAGGCCCTGCGCGGCCCACTCCTCGGGGATGTTGGCGCCGCCGTGATCTCCCGAGAGCACCACCAGCACGTTGCCCTTGCCGGCGGCGCGCTCGGCGGCGGCCAGCAGCTGGCCCAGCGCGCGGTCGAAGCGGAGGAGGTGGTCCTGGTACTCCCAGGAGGTGGGTCCATAGAGGTGGTAGGTCTTGTCGACGGCGGAGAAGCTGATGCTGAGGAGATCCGGCACGTCGTCGCGGCCGAGCTGCTCGCCCTCGATGGCGGCCTTGGCGAACTCCACCAGCAGCTCGGTGGCGAAGGGGGAGGTCCCCAGCGCCTCATAGGAGGCCTTGCCGGGCGAGGGCAGGCCGCCGTGCAGCGGGTGGGGGAACACCCGGCCCAGGCCGAAGAGCTCGGACTCGAAGGGGCGGTCGTCTTCGCCCAGGTAGTCCTTCACCGGCGCCGACAGGGTCCACTGCTGGCCCCAGGCGGCGTCGGCCAGCTTCTTCTCGTTGAAGCGCTGCACCCAGAGAGGAAACTCCTTCTTGTAATAGGTGCCGGTGACGAAGCCTCCCACGCCGTGGTGGAACCACCAGGCGTCGCCGAGCCGCCCCGCCATGGCGATGGCCGAGCGCGGCTTGCCCGCCAGCGCCACCGCCTTGCCGCGCTGGCCGGTGCTGGCGCGCAGGCGGTCCGAGAGGGTCTCGGCGAGGAGGTTGACGGGCGAGACGTCACCTTCGTCGTTGGCCGCGCCCAGCACGGGGTGGGTCGCGTCGGAGAAGGGCGCCACCAGCTTCCCGCTGGCGCGGTCGAAGTGCCGGTTGCCCACGATGCCGTGGCGATGCGCCCAGGCGCCGGTGGCCAGGGAGGCGTGGCCGATGGCGGTCACCGTCTCCAGCGTCTCGTAGCGCGCCTGCGGGTACACCGCGCCCTCGTTCATCAGCTTCGCCATGCCGCCCTTGAAGCGGCCGCGGTGGCGCTGGAGCGCGTCGGTGCCGAAGGAGTCGACGCTGATGAACAACGTCAGCTTCGGCGGTCTGGCCCACGCGAACGACGAGGCGGCGAGCAGGAGCAACAGGCATCGCGTCATCGACCACAAACAACCACGCCGGGCGCTCGACTGCTACAAGCGCGTCACCATGCTCGAGGTCACCGACGCAACGCTGCGGGTCATCTTCGGCGACACAGATCAGATGGGCGTCGTCTACTACGCCAACTACTTTCGCTACTTCGAGTTCGCGCGCGGCGAGTTCTTCCGGGCGCGCGGTGGCCACTACGGGGCGCTGGAGCGGGAGGGGTATGGGCTCCCGGTGGTGGCCGCGCACTGCGACTATCGACGCCCGGCGAAGTACGACGATCTGCTGTCGATTCGCGCCACGCTGTCGGAGACGCGGCGGGCCTCGCTGCGCTTCGACTACGAGGTCCGTCGCGACGAGGCGCTGCTGGCGACCGGCCACACCGTGCACGCCTGCGTGGGCCGCGATGGGAAACCGACCGGCCTGCCCCCGAGTCTCTTGAAACTGTTCACCGCTTGAGAAAGGAAGCTGCCCATGGATCGCAACCTCGCGCTCGAAGTCGTCCGTGTCACCGAAATGGCCGCCATCGCCTCCGCCCGCCTGATGGGGCGCGGCGACAAGAACGAGTCTGACCAGGCGGCGGTCGACGCCATGCGCAAGGCCTTCGACACGCTCAACATCGACGGCACGGTGGTCATCGGCGAGGGCGAGCGCGACGAGGCGCCCATGCTCTACATCGGCGAGAAGGTGGGCAAGGGCACCCAGAGCGCCGCGCCGGTCGACATCGCGCTCGACCCGCTCGAGGGCACCAACCTCTGCGCTTCTTCTTCTCCGTCTATGGCATCATCGCCATCTCGGTGGTGGCGCTCTCGAACCGCGGCGGGCTGCTCAACGCGCCCGACACCTACATGGAGAAGATCGCGGTGGGCCCGCTCGCCCGCGGCGCCATCGACCTGTCGAAGTCGCCGACCGAGAACCTCCAGCGCATCGCCGCGAAGATGGGCCGCACGGTCTCGGAGTTGACGGTGGTGATCCTCGACCGGGAGCGCCACACGCAGCTCATCAGCGAGGTCCGGGCCGCCGGAGCCCGCGTGCGCCTCATCGAAGACGGTGACGTCGCGGCGGCGGTGGCCACCTGCTTCATGTAGTCGAGGCTGACCTGGCGTCCGCCCTCGGCGGTGCCCACCTCGCCGGAGGCCAGCTCGTCGACCCGGAGCGCATCTACCGGGCCGACGAGCTGGCCTCCGGCGAGGTGATGTTCGCGGCCACCGGCGTCACCACCGGCGACTTCCTCAAGGGCGTGCGCTTCTTCGCCAACGGCTGTGAGACGCACAGCATCATCATGCGCTCCAAGACCGGCACGGTGCGCCACGTCTCCGCGACGCATCGCTTCGACAAGAAGCCGATGTAGTCTCTCGTCTCCACTTCATCCCAAGGAGTCATCTCACATGCCTGGCGCCCAGCGAGTCATCACCATCAACGCCCCCGTCGAGAAGTGCTGGGCGGTGATCTCCGATTATGAGCGGTATCCCGAGTTTCTCCCGGAGGTGAAGAGCATCCGCACGCTCAACCGCCGCGGCAACGAGGTCGACGTCCAGTACCAGGCCGAGGTGGTGAAGCTCATCAAGTACACCGTCCACATGAAGGAGGAGGGGCCCACCGCGGTGAACTGGTCCTTCATCGACGGCGAGTTCATGAAGGACAACAAGGGTGGCTGGAAGCTGGAGGCCCTCGGCAACGGCGCCACCCGCGCGACCTACACGGTGGAGATCGAGGTGGGCATGCTGGTGCCGAAGTCGATCATCAACGCCCTGGTCGACACCCAGCTCCCCAAACTGCTGGAGAACTTCAAGAAGCGCATCGAGTCGGCCAGGTAATCCGCTGGGTTGAGCGTGGGGGAACAACGTGGGTTGCCTGTCGGCAGGCGGTGGTTACAATGACCTCGCCTTGCTCGACACCTACATCATCGATGAACTCAAGCGACGTGAGCGGGAGCGCCAGCAGCGCGAACGTCAGCGCCCGAGTGTCGAGATCCCGCTGGTCCGGGACGACGAAGAAGATCGACGTTCAGAGCGTGAAGAGCTGCCCAGCGGCGGCACCGTGGTGCAGATCGACTTCTGAGAGGGCTCGAAGGTGAATCCGCTCCTCGCCTTGATCGCGCGGGGCCGCCGGCGACCCCTGCGACTGTTCTACGACGAGCGCTTCCGGCTCCCGTTGGCCACCGCTGACAAGGCGGTGGAGACGCGGCGCGCCGACGACGTGCTGTACTACCTCCGGCGGGCCCGGGCGGTGGCCGAGGGCCAGGTGGTGAGCCCCCAGGTGGCCAGCTACGAGGCCCTCGGGCGGGTCCACACGCAGGCCTACCTCGAGTCCTTGCTCTCACCCGAGGAGCTGGGGCACATCTTCGCGGTCGATCCTTCCGACGTGTACGTGGACGAGCTGCTGCGCAGCCTGCGGCTGGCGGTGGGCGCCACCATCGACGCGGCGGTGTACACGCTGGCGCAGAAGCGCCCGGCGATGAACCTCTTCGGCGGCTTTCACCACGCCGCGCCCGGCCGTGGCGCCGGCTTCTGCGCGCTCAACGACATCGCGGTGGCGGTGGCCGAGCTCCGGAGCCGCGGCTTCACCGGGCGGGTGGGCGTGCTCGACCTCGACTTTCATCCACCGGATGGCACCGCGGAGTGCCTGCGCGACGACGACGCGTGGATAGGCTCCATCTCCGGCGCCGACTGGGGGGCGCTGCCGGGGGTCGACGAGACGCGGCTGCCCGAGGGCACCGGCGACGACGCGTACCTGGACGCGCTGGAGGCGCTGCTCCAGCGCATGCCCGAGGTCGAGCTGACCTTCGTGCTGGCGGGCGCCGACGTGTTGACGGGAGATCGACTCGGCCGCTTCGCGCTGTCGCTGCCCGGGGTGCGCGAGCGTGAGCAGATGGTGGCCCGGAAGCTCCTCGGCACACCGCAGGTGTGGTTGCCGGCCGGAGGGTACTCCTCCTACGCGTGGAAGGTGTTCGCCGGCGCCGGGCTGGTGCTGGCCTTCGACACCGACGAGCCCATCCCCACGGACTATGATCCGCTGGGCGCGCGCTTCCGCCGCATCTCGCGCAGCCTGCCGTCGGAGTCGCTGGGCGACGAGCCGTTCCTCACCGAGGCCGATCTCGCCGACGTGCTGGGCGCCCCGCGCCACACGCCGCTCAAGTTCCTCGGCTTCTATTCCGCGCAGGGCATCGAGTACGCGCTGGAGCGCTTCCGGGTGGTGCCGCTGCTTCGCCGGCTGGGCTTCCAGAACGTCCATGTGGTGATCGACGAGGTGCCGCCGTACGGCCGGGTGCGCGTGCTGGGCACCGACGCCCTGACGGGCGAGCAGGCGACGTTGATCGAGCTGGAGGCCGAGCGGCGGCGCCTGGGCGAGGAGACCTTCCTCTTCGTCAACTGGCTCTCGCTGCGGAACCCCCGGGCGCAGTTCTCTCCCTCGCGGCCGCAGCTCCCCGGGCAGGAGGTGCCCGGCCTGGGGCTGGCCCGGGAGATGACGCACATCCTCACGCTGGTGGCGGTGCGCCTCAAGCTGGCGGGCGTGGCCTTCCGGCCCTCGTGGTTCCACATGGCCTACACCGCGCGGCACGACTCGCGCTTCATCGACCCCCGGCGGCAGGGGCGCTTCCAGGCGCTGCTGCGCGCGGCGCGGCGGCTGCCGCTGCTCGAGGCGACGCGGGCCATCCACGAGGGGCGGGTAACGCTCAACGGGCAGCCCTACGAGTGGGAGCCCGACGAGATGGTGCGCTGGCAGGATGCAGCGCAGATTCCCCGCGACAAGGCGGAGATCGCCGCCGAGCGCGACCGCAGTCGCTTCGAGTTCAAGGAGAGCTGACCCATGGGTGTACCGATGACGGTGGAGATCGACGGGTTGACCTGCCGGCTGACGCACGGGCCGTCGGGGGCGAGCATCTCGACCGTGCCCCCGCGCGACAACGGCGGCGACGGCTCGACCTTCTCCCCGACGGATCTCCTCGCCGCGTCGCTGGCCGCCTGCGCGCTGTCGACGCTGGCGTTGGTGTCGGCGCGCGAGGGCCTGCGCTTCCACGGTGGCCGCGCGCGGTTGGAGAAGGAGATGTCTCCACCTCCGCGGCGGGTGGCGGCGGTGCCGGTGGTGCTGACGTTGCCCGCGGCGACGCCGGTGGAGCAGCGGCCCAGGCTGGAGGAGATCGCGCGCGAGTGCCCCGTGGCGCGCAGCCTCCACCCCGAGGTGCAGGTGTCGATGCGCTTCGAGTACGTGTGAACCCCGGCGCGGGGCCGGGCGACCTCAGGTGCCGGTGCGGGTGGGGCCCACGTCGCCGCCGGTGGGGACCAGCTTGAGCTGGGTGGCGGTGAAGCTCTTCGCGTCGACCTCCCGCTCCAGGTACGTGTAGCCGGAGAGGCCAGCCTCGTAGGAGCGGAGGATCTGCCGCGACTCGTCGAGGGTGATGCGGCCTTCGCGCAGCGCCTTCTCGGCGAACACGCGCACCTTCGCCACCAGATCATCCTTGTTGTAGGCGACGTAGTTGAGCACCTCGGTGACGGTGTCGCCCTCGACCACGCGGTCGATGAGGTACCCGCCGCCCGGCGCCAACGACACCTGCACCGCGTGGGTGTCTCCGAAGAGGTTGTGGAGGGCTCCCAGGATCTCCTGGTACGCGCCGACCAGGAACACGCCGAGGTAGTACTCGTCGTCGTTGAGCGCGTGGAGCTGGATGTCGTCCTTCACCTCGCGCTTGTCGATGAACTTCTCGATCTTCCCGTCGGAGTCGCAGGTGATGTCCGCCAGCACCGCGCGCCGGGTGGGGCGCTCGCCCAGCCGGTGGATGGGCATGATGGGGAAGAGCTGCTCGATGGCCCAGGAGTCGGGCACCGACTGAAAGACGCTGAAGTTACAGAAGTAGGTGTCGGAGAGCCGGTGCTCCAGCACCTCGAGCTCCTCGTTGAGCTCGCCGGCCTCGCGCGCGATGCGGAGGATCTTGTGGCAGATGGCCCAGAACAGGTTCTCGGCCAGCACGCGCTGCTCGAGCGAGAGGTGCCCCAGCGAGAAGAGCGTCAGCGTCTCGTCCTTGTACTCGGTGGCGTCGTGGTACGTCTCCATCAGGTTCTTGTTG
>CALNBU010000709.1 GCA_937875615.1 uncultured Archangium sp. | reverse complement strand
CGGGCTGGAGCTGGAGGCGCGGATCACCGGCAGCGGGCGGGTGGTCTCCCAGCAGCCAGCCCCCGGAAGCGTCGTCGAGAAAGGCGCACAGGTGACGTTGGAGCTTGCAACAAGGTAAAGGGCCCGCCACAAAGGCGACCCCCAATTGGCGGTCTGGTCTCAAAAGGGTGCCCCCGGCGCTGAACAGCGCGGCGGACCCACAGTTCGAGGTAGTTCTGATGAAGCTGACGGAAGTGCTGGCCGGGTGCGGTGCGGAGCAGGTTGCAGGGGGGCGGGCAGCCGCTGAGGTCACGGGTGTGGAGTGCGACTCCCGCCAGGTGAAGCCGGGCGATCTGTTCGTCGCGCTTCCGGGCGTCCGGAACGACGGTGCGGAGTTCATCGGCGAGGCCGTGAGCCGCGGCGCGGTCGCGGTCGTGGCGCAGAAGCCGGGCCAGAGCCAGGTGCCGTTCTTCACGGTCGGCAATGCGCGCCAGGCGCTCGCGATCATCGCGGCCAACTTCTACGGGAAGCCTGCCGACGAGCTGACGCTGCTCGGCGTGACGGGCACCAACGGGAAGACCACCGTCTCCTACCTGCTCGAGGCCATGGCGGCCGCGGGCGGTGCGCAGACGGGGCTGATGGGCACGATCCAGTACAAGTTCGCTGGTCGTCGCATCGAGCCGCTGCACACCACGCCGGATCCGCTCACCCTCCACCGCACCCTGCGCGAGATGGTCGATGAGGGCGTCGACACGGTGATCATGGAGGTCAGCAGCCACGCCCTGATCCAGGAGCGCGTGCACGGCCTGACCTTCCGCGCGGCCGGGTTCACCAACCTGAGCCGGGATCACCTCGACTACCACAAGGACATGGAGGACTACTTCCAGGCCAAGCGTCGCTTCTTCACCGAGCACCTCTCGCCGGGTGGCGTGGCGGTGGTGAACGGCGACGACACGCACGCGGCGCGCGTCTACAACGAGCTGCGCGGCCAGAAGCGGATGGCGTGGAAGTTCAGCCGCCTCGGCGCCGGTGAGGTCAGCGCGACCGACGTGCGCTACACCATGGACGGCATCCAGGCGACGCTGAAGACCCCCGCGGGTGACGTGCCCGTGAAGAGCCGCCTCCTCGGGGCGCACAACCTCGAGAACATCATGTGCGCCGCCGGCATGGCGCTCGGTGCGGGCTTCTCGCGCCGCGACGTGCAGGACGGCATCGAGCGCGTGGGCCACGTC
>CALNBU010000708.1 GCA_937875615.1 uncultured Archangium sp. | reverse complement strand
CGAGAGGGAGCCCCCGGCGAACAGCTTCACCGACTCCGCGGCTGACAGCACCTTCGCGCCGTCGTCGGCGAGCTGCTTGGCGGTGGCCGTCCAGACGGCCTCTGCCTTCGCCTCGAAGCACTCCACCTTCACGCAGGAGGGTGGCCGAGGACTGCCCTCGAACAGCCCGGGCTGCTGCCCGTTGGCCGAGTTGTGCGGGCACTTGCTGCACGCGGGGGCGTCGGGCAGCACCGTGTCATCCGTGAGTTTCCACGAGGCGCGCGCGAGGGGCCTGCTGTAGTGGCACTGGAGGTCATCAGCCACCTGCGCCACGGTGACGTGCTGGCGCGCCAGCACCCCGTCCATCGCCTGCACCTGAAGGCGGTGCGTCGGGAGGCAGGCCAGCGCCTGGGCGTCTCCCAGACGGATGCTGCCGCGGCTGAGCGCCGACTTCACCTCGGGGGCGGCCACCGCCAACTGGAGGCGGCGCAGCACCCAGGACTTCGACTGCGACAGCTTCGCGGCGATTTGCTCCGTGCTGTACCCGGCCAGTTCCCGGAGGTCCTCGCAGGCGTTGGCCTCCTCCAGGGGGGACAAGTCCCTCCGCTGCAGCTGCTCGGCGAGGTTGAGCTCCAGCGCCTGCACCTCGTCGACGTCCACCACGATGGCGTCCACCGTCCTGAGGCCGGCCAGCTTCGCCGCGGCGTGGCGTCGGTGGCCGCTGATGATTTCGTAGTCCCCGTCAGCCTGCTGGCGCACCAGCAGCGGCTGCAGGAGCCCGTGCTTCGCGATGGAGGCCGCCAGCTCCGCCACGCCCTCGAGGCGCTGGCGCGGGTTGTGCGGCGAGGGGTGCAGGCTGTCGATGAGCGGCCACACCGCCACCGTCTCGGGTGCCTTCGCGTCGAAGTGCTGCTGCGCCTTCTCTGCGTCGGCGCCGGAGAGCTGCTGCAGCTGCTCACCGAGGTTGGGCTTCTTGGGCTTGGGCGGGGGAATCGGCTCGAAGGCCTCGGCCCCGTCGTGCGCCAGCTTCTTGGCCGTCATTCCGCCACCTCGGCCTCGTCGACGGTGCCGCCCTCGGCCTTCACCTTCACCTTCACCTTCAACTCGCTGGCCTTCAGCGTCAGCACCAGCGGGGGCATCGCGGTGGAGTTGCGGTAGCTGGTGAGCTTGTGCTGCTTCCCGAGGTCGACGATGCGCGCCTTCAGTTGGTCCAGCTCCCGGCGCAGCTCCCACGACTTCTGCGACTTCTCCGCGTAGGCCTCCAGCGCCTCGTCCAGCTCCTTGATGGCCGGGCGCTCGATGCCCGGCAACTCCGTCTGCTTCTTCGCCATGGTGCTTCTCCTTGGACTGCGATGATGAAGACGGCAGGCCGACTCGAACGGCCTTGGGTGCCTCTCTGTCCGCGGAGACGAGTCAGCCCGCGAGCAGCACCACCGCCAGAAAGTGGGCTCCT
>CALNBU010000707.1 GCA_937875615.1 uncultured Archangium sp. | reverse complement strand
GGGGTGTCCCCGGGTGCTGTGCACGGTCCGCGCGTAGTCCCAGGCGATGTGCTGGCCTTCCGACAGCTCGCTGAAGCGCAGCTGCGCCGTGTCCTCTTCGAGCCCCAGCGGCAGCGCCGCCCCGCCCTGCGCCTTCCACAGGGCCGCGCGCCGCGAGGGCTCCGAGGAGGCCAGCGCGCCGGCCTCCGCCAACAGCACCCCGGCGCGCGACGAGCCGGTGTCGCCCTCGCGCAGCCCCTTCACGAAGCGCAACCCCATGCGCACCGCGAAGCCCGCTCCGCTCGGCTCGAGCGTGCAGGACCAGCGACTGGCCGCGGCGTCCACCGGGCGCACCTCCACGCCGTGGCGCTTCGCGTCTTCGATGAGCGTGGAGGCACCGTAGAAGCCCATGGGCAGCGAGTTGAGCAGTCCGCAGAGGAACTCCGCCGGGTAGTGCACCTTGAGGTACGCGCCGGCGTAGCTGATGAGCGCGAAGGAGGCGGCGTGGCTCTCGGGGAACCCGTACTCGCCGAAGCCGCGGATCTGCTGAAACACCCGCTCCGCGAACTCGCGGGAGATGCCGCGCGCCACCATGCCCTCCACCAGCCGCTCGTGGTGCCGCTCCAGTCGGCCGTTCCGTCGCCACGCGGCCATGTCGCGGCGCAGCTGGTCGGCCTCTCCCGCCGTGTAGCCCGCCCCCACCATGGCGATGCGCATCACCTGCTCCTGGAACAACGGCACGCCCAGCGTCCGCCGCAGCACCGGCTCGAGGCTGGGGTGCGGGTAGCTCACCGGCTCTTCTCCTCTCCGGCGGCGCAGGTACGGGTGCACCATGCCTCCGGTGATGGGCCCGGGGCGCACGATGCTCACCTGCACCACCAGGTCGTAATAGCTCCGCGGCCGGAGCCTCGGCAGCATCGACATCTGCGCGCGGCTCTCGATCTGGAACACCCCGATGGTGTCGCCGCGACAGATGGCGTCGTAGGTCGCACCGTCGTCGGCCGGCAACCCGGCCAGCGAGAGCTCGACTCCGCGCTGGGCCTTCACCAGGTCGAACGTGCGATGGAGGTGCGAGAGCGCCCCCAGGCCCAGCAGGTCGACCTTGAACAGCCCGAGGCTCTCGATGTCATCCTTGCTCCACTGGATGACGGTGCGCCCCTCCATGGTGGCGTTCTCGACGGGCACCAGGGTGTCCACCGGTTCGCTCCCGAGGAGGAACCCGCCGGGGTGAATCGACAGGTGCCGGGGGAAGCCCTCGAGCGCCTCGCACAGCGACCTCAACAACCCGAAGCGCTCTCCGGAGAGCGCGCCCCCCTGCTCGTCGTCGAGCTGCGCCGTGGGCAGCTCTCCGTGAGACAGCAGCCTGGCGCAGCGGTCGAGCGCCACCTGCGCGACGCCGAGCACCCGGCCCACCTCCCGCAGCGCCGACCTGGCGCGAAAGCTGACCACGTTGGCCACCATCGCCGCGTGGCTGCGCCCGTGGCGCGCGTAGAGATACTGAATCACCTCCTCGCGGCGCTGGTGCTCGATGTCGAGGTCGATGTCCGGCGGCTCCGCGCGCTCCCGGGAAAGAAAGCGCTCGAAGAGGAGGTCGAGCTTCAGCGGGTCGACCGCGGTGATGCCCAGCGCGTAGCAGACCGCCGAGCTGGCGGCGCTGCCCCGCCCCTGGCAGAGGATGCCGCGCTCCCGACAGAAGCCGACCAGCTCGTGCATGGTGAGGAAGTAGCCGCCGTAGTCGAGCTCCCCGATGAGCCGGAGCTCCTTGCCCAGCTGCGCGGCCATGGCCTCGCTCACCGTCCCGCCGCCCCGCCGTCGCGCGCCCTCGAAGACCAGCTCCGAGAGCCACTCCGACTCGGTGCGACCCGCGGGCACCCGTTCGCCCGGGTAGCGGTAGCGCAGCTCGGCCAGCGAGAAGTGACAGCGCGCCGCCAGCTCGTCCGCCCGGCGCACCGCCTCGGGGCAGTCCTGGTAGCGCGCGCTCAGCGCCGCCGGCGAGCACAACGGCGGAGAGGCCCAGCGCCACGGTCGGTCCGTGC
>CALNBU010000706.1 GCA_937875615.1 uncultured Archangium sp. | reverse complement strand
GCCCGGGTGTAGAGGCCGATGCCGGTGGTGGGCTCGTCCCAGAGCGTGGCGTCGAGCGCGGGAGACACGGCGCGGCGTGTAGCACCTCGGGCGCCGGTTTTCGTCGGCCCTGCCGTGCGGTAAGCGCGTGGCCCGTGGCCCGCCTCCATCAGCTCATCCCCGTCTTCACGCCGGCCGACGCCATGGGGCAGGCGGCCGTGGCCTGGCAGCGGGTGGCGCGCCACCTGGGCCTCGAGGGCGAGGTGTACGCCGGCGAGGTGGCGCCCGCGCTCCGCGCGCTGGTGCGCCCGGCAGAGGCGCTGTCGCCCGCGCCGGAGGACCTGGTGCTGTACCACCACGGCATCGCCTCGCCGCTGGCCGGGCGGGCGATGCACCTGCCCTGCCGCAGGGGCGTGGTGTTCCACAACGTGACGCCCGCGCGGTACTACGAGGGCGCGCGGCTGCACGAGGCGCTGGTGGCCGGGCGCGCGCAGCTGGCGGCGCTGGCCGACGGCGTCGACCTCTCCATCGGCGTCTCTGACTTCAACGCGCGAGAGCTGCGCGCCGCGGGGCACGGGAACGTGCACGTGGTGCCGCTCTTCGTGGAGCCGCGGCGCTTCGCGGCGTCTTCCTGTGACCCGGCGCTGCTGGGCGAGCTCCATCGGGCGGGGCGCCCCCGGGTGGTGTCGGTCAGCCGGGTGGTGCCGCACAAGCGCATGGAGGACCTGCTGTCGCTGCACGCCGAGCTGCGCCGCCTCGCGCCGCGCGCCGAGCTCTGGGTGGTGGGCGGCTACGCCGCGGGCAGCGAGGCCTTCCGGGCGCTGGCGCGACGGGCCAGGGCGCTGGGCGGCGTGCGCTTCCTGGGGCGGGTGAGCCACGCGCAGCTGGTGGCGGCGTACCGGAGCGCCGACGTCTTCGTCTCGATGTCGGAGCACGAGGGCTTCGGCGTACCGCTGGTCGAGGCCATGGCCGCAGAGGTGCCGGTGCTGGCCTTCGGCGCGGCGGCGGTGCCGGAGACCATGGGCGGCGCGGGCGTGGTCTTCGACGAGAAGAACTTCGCGGCGCTGGCCGAGGTGGTGCGGGCGATGACGGAGGACGACGCCCTGCGGGCGCAGGTGGTGGCCGGGCAGCGGCGGCGGGTGGCGCAGCTGTCGTTCGAGGCC
>CALNBU010000705.1 GCA_937875615.1 uncultured Archangium sp. | reverse complement strand
CGTGGGAGCCGCCGAGCCCGCCGTCGCCGCCGGGGACGACCCCGCCCCCCGAACCACCTCCGCCGCCGACACCACCTCCAGCGCCGGCGCCACCGCCCGCACCGCCACCACCGCCGACGCCTCCGTCCGCCGCGTCGACGCCGCCGTCACCGCCCTCCGGAGGGGGCTCGCACTGACAGGCCGAGAGGGAGAGCCAACCCATCAACCACGTCATCCGCAGTGCGCGCATGACGTCATTCTCAAGCAGCGCCGACGCGCCCCACAAGACGCGTTCGACGCGAGCGCACCGAATGCGCAACTGGCGCAGCCGACGCTCAGCGACGGTCGAGGTTCACGCCCGCAACCCGCGCCACGGTGCCACCGCTCGCGCCCTCCGTGCCCGCCGACAGCTCGAGGCGCAGGTCGCTCGTCAACACCAGGCCGGTCTCCTGCCCCAGCGAGACCTCCACCTCGCCCGGCGCTACGCCCCACCACTCCGCCGTCTCGCCCTGCAGCGTCACCCGCAGCCGGGGGTAGGCGGTGGCGGAGCTCCGGAAGACGCGCCCGTGAATCGGGCACGCCTGCCCGGAGGTGTAGCGGCACACCGCCCGCAGCCCCTGCCCGTCGAGGAGGAACCCCAGGTGGGCGCCGTCGGCCGTGCCCCGCGCATAGACGGTGGTGAAGAAGCCGCCGCCGAGGTTGCCCGGCTCGGCGACGTCGACCGAGAAGCTGCACCCCTCGAAGGGCCGGGCGGTGACGGCGGAGAGCGTGACCGAGGCCGGCGCGCCGCTGGCTTCGACCTGCAACGCCAACCCGCCATCTCCGAAGTCCACCGAGCCCGAACCGAAGGTGTTCCACGCGCTGCTCGAAGCCCGGAAGTCATCGCGCAGCGCGCCCACGCAGGCCACGCATTGCGCCGCGCGACACAGGTGACCACCGACGCAGGCGCTGGCCACCGTCTCTCCGGTGCAGGTGCTGCCACACCAGGCGCTCTCACCGGAGCAGGCGAAGTCGGTGCAGCCGCCGCGCGCGCCTGCCGGCAGGTGGTCGCAGGTCCCCGTCTCGCAGGTGGCGCAGGGCCCCTCGCACCGGCCGGCACAACACACGCCGCCCGCGCACACGCCCGACGCGCAGTCTCCCGAAGCGGCGCAGCTGCTGCCGTCGCGGCCCGGCGCACGGCAGGCGCCCCGGTCACAGACCAGCCCCTCGTCGCAGTGCCGCTCCGCTTCACAGGCCGCGCCCTGTGGCCCCGGCGGTGCACACCGACCGAGCACGCAGAAGAAGCCGTCCGCGCACGCTCCGTCGGCCTCGCACGCGAAGACCGCGCCGTCGTAGCCGCGCAGCCCGGAGCAGCCGCCCAGCACGCCCACCGTCATCAGCAGCCAGCGCCTCATCGCGCCGCCCTTCCGGGCCGGAAGGTGGCGTCGAGCGGCACCCGC
>CALNBU010000704.1 GCA_937875615.1 uncultured Archangium sp. | reverse complement strand
ATGGTGGTCTCGAAGCAGTACGCCTTCCTGCTCCTGCTCCCTGCCCTCCTCCTGGCCCCGGCCATCTGGCGTACGCCCCGAAAGCTGTTGGAGCTCACCTGGAAGGCCGCGCTGGCGGGAGGCCTGGTGACGCTCCCCCTGTTTCTCTGGGATCCCGGAGCGCTCCTCCACTCCGTGCTCCTGGTGCAGCTCGGGCTGCCCTTCCGTGAGGACTCGCTCAACTTCAGCGCCTGGATGGTGCGCCAGGGCCAGGCGCAGCCGCCGTCGATCCTGGGCTGGCTGTCGCTCCTCCCCGCCTATGCCGCGACCGCGCTCAGGACCTCGCGCACGCCCGCGGCGCTCGGCCTGTCCGCCGGCACGACCATCCTCTGCTTCGTCGCGTTCAACCGGCAGGCGTTCTGCAACTATTACTTCTTCGTCATCGGCGCGCTGTTGCTGGGCGTCGCCCTGTTTCAGGCCACGTCGGCGGCCAGCCAGGGCCACGAGCAGGAGGGCGCGGCGCCCGCGCCCCGGTGAAGCGCGCTCAGTCGGCGAAGTGCCCGTTCACGAACCGTACGGCCGAGACCATCAGCCACGCGAACCCGCTCGAGAACAGCAGGCGGGCGACGGTGGGCCGCACCGTGAGCTGACCCAACAACAAGAACATCGGAAACGCGCACAACACGATGCGCGTCATCCCCCACACCTGCCCTGACGACAGCGGCGCGGCGAGGACCAGCAGGCAGAACAGCCCCTCGATTGGCCCCAACCTGCGCCAGGCCAACAGCCCCGACATCAGCAGTGCGCCGATGGACGCGAAGTCGAGCCAGCCGACCCAACCGAGCTCACCGGAGACGGTGCGACGCCAGTAGCGGAGCACCGACTCGGCGGGCGAGAGGTCGAACACGCCCCAGCCGCGCCGCGCGTGCACGAAGGCCAGCGCGTCGCCGAAGGACTGGTGCTGCCAGAGCAGGAAGCCGCCCACGGCGAGGCTGCCGACGCCGCCGATGAGCGCCAGCACCTTCCACTCGCGACGCGCCAGCAGGACGACGCAGACGGCACCGAGGAGCAACATCCCCTGGCTCCGGGTCAACGCGCCGAACGCGAGCGCGCACGCCGCAGGCAACAGCCGACCCTGGTAGAGCCAGACCAGGCCCCAGGTCCCCGCCGCCATGAAGAGGCTCTCTGCGTAGCCAGCCGACAGGAAGAAGGCCGACGGGAAGACCAGCATCGAGATGGCCGCCCGCTGCGCTTCGGGCTCGTCGCCGCGCTTGAGTCGGACGAACTCGCTCACGCCCCAGATCCCCAACAGCAACGCGCCATGCGTGAGGATGAAGCTCACCGTCGGGAGCGAGAGCCCCGTCCACATTCCGGCCCGCACCAACGACGGGTAGCCGGGGAGAAAGGAGATGGACGCCTGCGCGCACCGCACCTGAGGGACGGTGCAGTCGGCCCACGTGTAGCCCTTCTGGATGATGCTGACGTACCAACCGGAGTCCCAGCGGAGGAACACCTTGAGCCAGCTCGGCCCCTCGGTGAAGGGCACGCCCGTCGCGCCCGGCCCCAGCGGCAACATCCCCAACGTCCCCGCCGCGATCACCTCCACCGGGAGCCGGATGCCGAGGTACAGCAGCGTCGCCACCCGGAGGCCGGAGGGCAACCGGGTCGCCAGTTCACGGACCTGCCGCACCAGGATGGACACGCTCGGCGCGTACTCAGGCCAGCGCCGACAGGTCAAGTCAGACTGTCTCCGTGCGCGCACGCAGGGCACACCAAGCAGTTGAATCGACTGAAGCGCGCCGCCCGGCATCGTGTGTGCATCACACCTACGCATGGAACTCTGGCGAGCGAGGAAAGAGTACGGCCGGGTGGCCGGGAAGCTGCGGCGCACCCTCCACAGCGACTACGTCCATCAGGCCGAGGAGCAGTTCCTGTTGGCCATCGCGCTCATCGAGCGCATGACCACCGAGCTGTGGGTTCTCCGGGCGGCGCATCGGCTGGCCATCGCCCGGCTGCGGCGCCTGCGGGTGGACCTCGGCAGATCGGGCGTGTTCAAGCACGCGCATCGCTCCGTCGCGCTGCGCCCCGACACCTTCGCCGAGCTGCTCGCCTCCCGCGGCTACGTCGACCTCGCGGCGCAGTTCGGTGATCTCGTTCACCCGTCGCTCGACGTGCAGCACTTCGAGCGACGGGTGAACGAGATCACCGAACGCGTCGGCCGTCAGGAGGCGCTGCTGCAGGCCGCCTGGAACAAGCTCTTCAACGCCATGGCCACCGAGGCGCAGTTGGCGGGCCTCGCCGCCTGAGGTGGCGTCAACGCTTCGCGCCCACCACCACCACGTTGGTCGCGGGCCACGGGAGCGGTCGCCCCGAGTCGTCGAGCACCTCCGCCGTGCCCCGGTAGCGGTGCTCGGCGATCCACGGGTTCACGTACGTCCGCAGCTGGAGCGGCTCGAAGCCCGCGCGCTGGAGCGCCTCGCGCCAGCCCTCCACCGTCAGCGGACCAAACTCCTCGTGCACCTCGATGTGCCAGTTCTTGAGGTAGTCCTTCTTGCAGAGGAACTCGTTGGCGTCGTGCGCGGCGAGCCGCACCACGTCCTCCGCCAACCGCTCGAAGCGAACGCCGCGACCGTGACAGAACTCGCGCGCGAAGCGCTCGAAGGTCTCCCTGGTGTGCGCGTCGAGCAACCGGAGCCGCCAGGTCGCCTCCGGCGGACTCACCCCATCACGAATCAGCACCCGACCGCCCGGCCGCAGCTCCTCGAAGCAGTTGCGCAGCGCGCGGTCGATCTCCTCGCGCCGGTAGTCGGAGTACGAGTGCACCTCGTGCATCACCGACGAATAGATGACGGTGCTGGCGCTGCCCGGCGCCACGTTGCGCTCGATGACGTTGCCGCACACCAGCGACACCTCCTCCGAGCCATAGGTGTTCTCGTCGCACAACCGGAGGAACTCCCGCGACAGGTCCACCCCCACGAAGCGTGACTCCGGGAAGAGCCGCGAGAGCTCCACCAGCAGCTTCCCGGTGCCGCAGCCCTTGTCGACGATGCAGCCGGGCTGCACGTGAGGCAGCAGATCTTCGAGCTTCTGCAACAGCGACGCGTCCATCTGCGCGCCGTACGAGAGGAAGTCGCGGAGGTGCCCCAGCTCCCCGTCGTCGTTCACCAGCGACTCGCGGAAGATGCCCTTGAGCGCGGCGACGACATCTGCGCGCTCGTAGACGTCGCGCGTCTCCGCCGACGCCGCCTCGCGCCAGGACTGGTCGGAGACCACCCGCTGCACGAGCTCATGCGGCGTCAGCCCGGCCACCGGTGGCGCGACGCAGTCGAACCCCGCAGCCCGAAACAACGCCTCGACGCTCCGATTCGAGGAGTGGAGCTTCGCGCTCGTGGGCGTTAGCCCCTCGCCGGTCTGCGCCGCCACAGCCGCCAGCACGTGCGCGACCCACGCGCCGGAGTCGGGGATGTCGTCGACGCGCACCAGCGTGAACGGCTTGCCGCTGCGCCGGAGCGCCGGCACCAGCATCTCCTCGCGGAGCCCGACCGGCAGCGGGTTGCGCCGCGTGCCGGAGAGGTTGGCGCTGGTGATGACGCACACCACCCCGTCCACCTCCGCCGCCGCCAGCGAGGCGAGCCAATCTGCCTGGGCCTTCGTGACGGCGTGGAATCGACCTGACAGGAGCGCGCGCATACCGGCGAAGGGCTACCGCCGCTTGAAGCGGTACACCGTCGCCGGCTTCGACGCGGTGATGCGCTTGCCCGGCGCCTGCTCGATGAAGCCGTCCTCCAGCATGCGGTTGAAGCGGCGCCGGAAGTTGCCCGGGTCCATCTCCTTCGCCAGCACGATGGCGTGCACGTGCCGCAGCTCCGGGATGGTGAAGGTGAGCGGCACCAGGTCGAACGCGATGTCGGAGTACTCCAGCTTCGCGCGCACGCGCGCCAGCGCGACCTCGAAGATCTCCCCGTGGTCGAAGGCCAGCCCCAGCTCGCCCAGCCCCTCCACCGGAAACCACTGCGCGTGGGCCGCGTCTCCGCCGGCCTTCACGATGGGCGCGAGGTCTGGCCGCACCAGCGCGAAGTAGGCCACCGAGATGACGCGCGTGCGCGGGTCTCTCCCCGCCTTGCCGAAGGTGGCGAGCTGCTCGATGTGCACCCGCTCCGGATCGAGGCCGGTCTCCTCGTGCAGCTCGCGCCGCGCCGCCGCGTCCAGATCTTCACCCTGCGCCCGCGGGCTTTCACCGACGCGCACGAAGCCGCCCGGGAGCGCCCAGGCGCCCTTGAACGGCGCCTCACCGCGGCGCACCAGCAACACCCGGAGCTGCGCGTCGATGATCGTGAAGATCACCAGGTCCACCGCCACCGAAGGCCGTGGAAACCCGGTCTTCACTTCTTCTTGCCCTTGGCCGCGGGCGCCTTCGCCGTCTTCGCGGCGGCCTTCGGCGCAGCGCGCTTCGCCTTCGCCACCAGGGCCTTCGCCGCGCTGACACCCGGGTCGTCCTTCTTCTTCGCCGAGGCCTTCTCGGCCTTGGGACGGGGGGCCTTCGCCGCCTTCTTGCCGCCGCGCAACTTCGCCTTCGCCTGACCCTCGGGCGACGCGAGGTACTCCCGCCGTTGCGCGAGCAACTCCGACGCGCGGTCCGCGGTGAGCTCCGAGCGATCATCGCCCTTGCGCAGCGAGGCGTTGGTCTCACCGTCGGTCACGTACCAGCCGAAGCGGCCCTCCTTGAGCTGGATGTCCTTCCCGCTGGCGGTGTCCTTCCCCACCACGATGGCCGGCTTCGCCTGTCCCCGCCCCCGGAACTGCTTGGGCTGCTTGAAGATCTCCACCGCCTCGGCGAGCGTGATGGTGAGCAGCTTCGCCTCGCTCTCCACCCCGAGGTTCCGGCTCTCCTTGCCCTTGGTGATGTACGGGCCGTAGCGGCCGTTCTGCGCGGTGATCTCCTCGCCGTCCTCGGCTCGCCCGAGCGAGCGCGGGAGCTGCAACAGCTCGAGCGCCTGCTCCAACGTGGTCGTCTCGGGCTTCATGGTCTTGAAGAGCGACGCGGTCTTCGGCTTCGAGTCGTCGGTCACCTCACCGAGCTGCACGTACGGGCCGAAGCGACCGTTCTTGGCGTAGACGTTGAGGCCGGTCGCGGGGTCCACGCCGATCGGCGTGTCGCCCCTGGGCGCCGCGAGGAGCGCCTCGGCCTTCTCCACCGTCACTTCATCGGGGGGAATCGACTCCGGCACCGAGACCGTGTCTTCGCCCCGCTTGATGTACGGGCCGTAGCGACCGGGCTTGACCACGATGCCGCTGTCCTTCCCACCGATGGGGATGGAGTTGATCTCCGCGGCGTCGATGTTCTCCAGGTTCTGCGTCACCAGCTTCTTGAGGCCGGCCCGCTTGCGGTCGCCAAAGTAGAACTGCTTGAGGTAGGTGACCTTCTCGAGATCGCCGCCAGCGATCTTGTCGAGGTCCTCCTCCATCTCGGCGGTGAACTGGAGGTCCACCAGATCATCGAAGTGCTTCTCGAGCAGCTTCACGACCGCGAAGGCTTCCCAGTTGGGGACCAGCGCCTGCCCCTTCTTCCAGACGTACTTCGCCTGGAGCGTCCCCATGATCGACGCGTAGGTCGACGGGCGCCCGATGCCGAGCTCCTCGAGCTTCTTCACCAGCGACGCCTCGGTGAAGCGCGCCGGAGGCGAGGTGGTGTGCCCCCGCGCCTCGAGCGTGGCCACGGCCACGGTGTCGCCCACCTTCAGCGCCGGCAGCGGCGACTCCTGGTCGTCCGAGGACTCCGCGTCGTCGGCGCTCTCCACGTAGGCCCGCAGGTAGCCGGCGAAGAGGATGGTGCGGCCCGACGCCGAGAACTCGACCTGCAGACCATTCGCCGCCGCGCCCAGCTTGAGCGAGACCGACTCGCCCTCTGCGTCGCTCATCTGGCTGGCGAGCGTGCGCTTCCAGATCAGCTCGTAGAGCTTCAGCTCCGCCGCGCCCAGCTCCACGCTCAGCTCCTGCGGCGTCCGGAAGGACTCACCGGCCGGGCGGATGGCCTCGTGCGCCTCCTGCGCGTTCTTCACCTTGCGCGTGTACTGCCGCGGCGCCGCCGGCAGAAACTGCTTGCCGAACAGCTCCGTCACCTGCGCCCGCGCGGCGTGCAGCGCCGTCTCGGAGAGCGTGGTGGAGTCCGTGCGCATGTAGGTGATGTAGCCGCGCTCGTAGAGGCCCTGCGCCACGCGCATCACCTGCTGCGCCGACATGCCCAGCTTGCGACCGCCCTCCTGCTGCAGCGTGGAGGTCATGAAGGGAGGCTTGGGCGCGCTGCGGTACGGCCGCGTCTCCCAGGCGCTGACGGTGAAGTCCTTCCCCTGCAGCTGCTCCGCCAGGGCGCGCGCGCGCGCCTCGTCGACCCACACCGCGTTGGGCGTGGCCAGCTGTCCCTTGTCGCTGAAGTCCTTGCCGGTGGCGACGCGCTGACCGCCCAGGCTCCACAGCGTCGACTCGAAGGCCGGCGCCGTG
>CALNBU010000703.1 GCA_937875615.1 uncultured Archangium sp. | reverse complement strand
GGGTGCCGGTGGTGACCAGCGACACCTCCGGGTAGTGCCGCGGGTCCCGGTACACGCCGTCTTCACGGCTCCAGCGCATCACCTGGTACCCGGGCAACCCCAGCTCGGCCAGCACGTCGCGGGCGAAGCGGGGGATGACGCCCAGGTCTTCCGCCACGATGCCGGTGCCCGCCGACAACAAGGCGAAGTTCTTCCGACCCAGCGCGCGCTGCGCCGCCTCGTCTGCAGGCACGAAGCGGCCGCGGGGCGTCTGCGCGTCACGGAGGTACTGGCGGAAGTAGCCGATGGCGTGGTCCACCCTGCGCAGGTCGTAGGTGGCCGCGGCGTGCTTCGCGCGCGCCTCGAGCCACGCGTCGCCGGTGGCCGCAAGCGCCTCGAAGTCGAACCACGGCAGGCCCCAGTCCTGGCCGTCGACGGAGAAGTCGTCGGGAGGGACACCGAGGCGCGCGTCGCGGCGCAGCAGCGTGGGGTGCCCCCAGCAGTCGGCGGAGTCCTGCCCGATGATGAAGGGCTCGTCGCCGCACAACGAGATGCCGTAGCTCTTCGCCTGCGCGCGCACCCGCTGCCACTGCTGGTGCGCCACCCACTGCAGGTACTGGTGGTAGCGCACGCGCCGATGGTGCTCCCGGTGCGCGCTCTCCAGCGCGCCGGCGTCGCGCGTGGCCAGCGCCTCGGGCCACTCCCACCACGGCTGCGCCCCGCGCGCCTCGGAGATGGCGGCGTAGAGCGCGTAGCCGTCGAGCCACGTCGCCTGGCCCGCGCACCAACGCTCGAAGTCCTGCCGGCGCGCCGACGCGCCCTGCCCCTCGAAGGTGTCGAAGGCGCGCTCCAGCGCCGCCTGCTTCAGCGGGAAGACCAGGTCGTAGCGCACCGCCTTCGCCGCGCGCGCCTCCTCCAGCTGCGCCTTCTCGCTGGGAGAAAACGAGACACCCTCGGGCAGCCACCCCAGGTGAATGAAGAGCGGGTTGAGACCGAAGGCCGAGCGCGTCGAATAGGGGCTGGGGTCGCCCGCCGCGGTGGGCAACAGCGGCAGCACCATCAACACCTGCTGCGAGGCCTGCTGCAGCCAGGCGAAGAGCGGCTCGAAGGCCTCGAAGTCACCCACGCCCGCGTCGTGGGCGCTGCGCAGCGAAAACACCGGCAGCAGCACGCCGCTCCTGCGTTGTGGGACTCTCATGCGCCGCGCACTCTGGCGGGTTTGGCGCGGCGCCGCGACATCTACCGCGCTGACGCCGCTCAGGGGTCCGCGCAGCAGCGGAACCCGGTGGAGTAGTCCCAGTGGCTGACGGTGTGCGCGGTGGTGACGTACTGGCAGCCGCTCCCGTTGAGCACGGTGTCCACGTAGAAGCCGCCGCGGAAGGTGCCGGCGGGGTCCGCCGTCCACTCGTGGAGGTTGCCCATCAGGTCGAAGACGCCCTCCGCGGAGACGCAGCCCGGGTGACTCCCGGTGCGCGCCAGGCCGTCCTCGAGCTGATTGAGGCACGGGCTGCCGAGGTGACTCCACACCCACGACGCGGAGGTGCCGTAGAGCTCCACCGCCGGGTGCGGTGCGCGCGCGTCGTTGCACACCCCGCTCTGCCGCGTGGGCCCGTAGGGGTAGGTGAGGCCGTCTGGACCACGGCAGGCGCGGAGCCACTCGGCGTCGGTGCACAGGCGCTTGCCCGCGCCGGCGCACGCCGCCGCGGCCTGCAGCTGAGAAATGGAGCCCTGCGGCACCGCGCCCTCCACCGAGGTCGCCCGCACCGCCCGCGCGCCGGGGTTGAAGTACGGCGACCACGACCGCGTGGCGCCACCGTCCAACACCTCCAGCAGCGAGGCCTCGAAGCGGTCGATGCAGAAGACCCCGATGCGGACCATGCCCGGCTGCGCGCAGCCGTCGGGCGCCGCCGTCAGCCCCTCGTTGGGTTGTGGCTCGACGTTGGGGTCGCAGCTGTTGGCGTAGCGCGGGGTGCAGCACTGGATGTTCGCCGGCCCCGGGCAGAGGCCGGCGACGGGGCGACGGGTCCCCACGCAGACCGAGACCTCCAGACAGGTGCCAGGCACGCCGCCAGCCGTGCACCGCACGCCCGCATCGAAGCCCGCATCCACCACGCCGCCGTCGAAGCCCGCGTCGTCTTCACCGGCGTCGACGCCCGCATCCGCTGCGCCCGCGTCGACGTCCCCCGCGTCGGAGCGGCCGGCGTCCGCAGCGGCTCCTGCATCGCGCCCCGCGTCCGTCGCCTGCCACGCGCCCGCATCCTCGTCGTCGTCGTCGTCGTCGAGCGGGCCACAGCCCAGCCCGAAGAGGCACCACAGGAAGAGCGCGCGGCGCAGCACGACAGACACGTTAGCAGGCGCCTCCCGCTGAAAATGAAAGAGCCCGCGACGAGGCGGGCTCTCTCTCTTCCGGGGCCGCGGTGCGCGACCTCAGTAGTTCTCGTGCGCCAGCGACTCGCCCAGGCGCGGGTCGTTGATGGCCACCGCCTTGTTCTTCGTCAGCAGGTAGCCGAACACCGCCAGCAGCGCGCCGCCCACGCCCAGCACCGCAGTGAAGTCGGTGTAGGTGAACGAGAGGTGCGGCTCGTGGTGCCCACCGCCGTGCGCGCCGTAGTTCGGCATCACCAGCCAGTAGAGGTCGACGAAGTGCAGCACCAGCGTCCAGATGGCGCCCGCCGCCAGCGCGACCCGGTTGCGCTTGATGTGCCGCGAGATGAGGAAGAGGAAGGGCACGAAGAAGTGCGCGATGGGCAGCCCGTACGACAGGTACTCCCAGCCTCCGCTCAGGCGCACCAGGTAGAACTCCGTCTCTTCAGGGATGTTCGCGTACCAGATGAGCACGAACTGGCTGAAGGCGATGTAGGCCCAGAACACGGTGTAACCAAAGAGCAGCTTGCCCAGGTCGTGGAAGTGCTCGGTGGTGATGGCCTGCTTCATCACCCCGGCCGCCTGCAGCGCCTGGGTGGACAGAATCATGAAGGCGAAGAAGGCCAGAATCGACGCCGCGAAGTAGTACACGCCGAAGATGGTCGAGTACCAGTGCGGCTGGAGCGACATCAGCCAGTCGACCGCCGCGAAGGACAGCGTCAGCCCGTAGAGGAAGATGCCGCCGGCGCTGACCTTGCGCACCACGTGCACCTGCTTCTCCACCCCGGCCTCATCGAGCGAGTCCTGCTTGATGCTGCTGCGGTAGATGAAGAGGCCGAGGCCGGTCCACGCCGCGAGGTAGACGAAGGCGCGCGCGTACCAGAAGCCGGTGGAGAGGAACCACGTCTTCTTCGCCAGGATGGCGTCGATGTGCTCGTGGTGCGTCCACGGGTACAGCTCGTGGAAGCCGATGAAGCCGATGGGAATCCACAGCAGCGCGAACAGCGGCAGCGAGCCCACCAGCGTCTCCGCCTGGCGTCGCACCACCACGTCCCAGCCGGCGCGCACGGTGTGAGCGATGAGCACCCAGCCCAACGCGCCCAGCGGAATCGCCAGCACCGCCTCGAAGGCGAAGAGGTAGCTGAACATCGTCCGCGCCTTGTGCTCGCCGAAGCTGGAGCCCAGCGTGGCGCCGAGACCGGCGACCGCCAGAATCGCACCCAGCATGGGCAGCTTCGCCAGGAAGCTCGACGGCGGAACGACGATGTCTTCCGGCTTCTTGATCTCGTGGTGACTCACTTCAGCGTCTCCATGAAGAGCGCGATGCTCTGAATCTCGAGCTCGTTGAGCTGCTGCGGCGGCATCGCCGGCGGGTAGCCCTCGGTAATCTTCGCCATCGGGTTGAGGATCGACTCGCTCACGTACGCGAGGTCGACCACCACCTCACCCGCGCTGGTCTTCTCGGTGGCGCCCCACAGGCCCTTGAACGTGGGCCCCACGACCTTGGTGCCGTCGATGGAGTGGCAGGCGTTGCAGCCCTTCGCCTTGTAGAGCAACGCGCCGGTCTCGGCCGAGGCCGTCTTGACCTCCGCCGCCCGGCTCCTGGGGCACGCTGTCGTCCTTCTCCATCTGCTGCGCCTTGACGTAGGCCACGATGGCCCAGCGGTCGGCCACGGGAATCTGCGCGGCGTAGCTGGGCATGTTGCCGTCGTTCACGCCCCTGCGGATGGCCGCGTACACCTTGCCCACCACCATGTCCTTGGAGATGCGCTCCAGGTGCAGGTCCGGCGGCGGCACCGTCAGGCGGGGGCTGCCGTCGAGCGCCTTCTGCGCCACCGTGCCCTGACCGTCGAGCTTCGGGCCATGGCAGGGCGCGCAGTAGATGCGGTAGCGGCCCTCGCCGCGCGCCACCTGCGCGTCCCAGTCGTCCTTGACGCTGGCCGGGAAGGCCTTGCTGGGCTCACCGGCCTCGTCGAGACCCTCTTCCCAGAGGTCGTCTTCGCCGAGCTGGCCCTGGGCCACCGTGCCCTCCACCGGCGCGCGCATCATGCGTCCGTCGGCGAAGAGGCCCGTGGTGTCACGCCGGTAGGCCTTGCCCTTCTCCTGCGTGTCCATGTTCTTGATGAGGTGAATCGGCCGCTCCTCGGTCTCCCAGCCGCGACAGGCCGAGAACGAGAGGAGGCCGCAGGCGAACGTCGCCGTCAGGCGGAGACGCGCGGAGGAATTCGACACAGTCTTCACGGCTCCAACTCCTCCACCAGCGTGGCGCCCGACTCGTTGAGCAGCGCCTTCGTCTTCTCGAGGTCGAACTGCGGGTCAGCGGCCTCGATGAGAATGAAGAACTTGTCGTCGGTGACGCGCTCGAAGGCCTTGCTGGCGAACGCCGGGTGGTGCGGGCGCGGCAGGCCGTTGAGAATCCAGTTGCCCAGGAACGCCGCCACGCAGCTGGCGAGCACGGTGAACTCGTACCAGACGGGCACGAAGGCCGGCAGCGAGAACAGCGGCTTGCCGCCCACGATCATCGGGTACGCCTCGCCCATCGCCCACGTCTCGAACAACAGCATCAGCGCGCTGCCAGACAGGCCACACGCCAGGACGATCCACGGCAGCTTCGAGGGCGGCGCCCCCATGGCCTTGTCGAGCCCGTGCACCGGGAAGGGCGTGCAGGCGTCCCACTGCTGGTAGCCCGCGTCGCGCACCTTCTCCGCCGCCTTGTAGATGGCGTGCGGGTTCTCGTACTGAGCCAACAGGCCCCAGGACTTTGTCTCGCTCATGTCAGTGCCCTCCCTCGTAGCCTTCCCAGTGCGGGTTGGCCTGCGGCATCACCGACTTCACCTCGGACATGGCGATGACCGGGAAGAAGCGGATGAAGAGCAGGAACAGGGTGAAGAAGAGGCCGAAGGTCCCGAGCAGGTAGAAGATCTCTGTCACCGGCACGAAGTAGTCCCAGCTCGAGACCAGCGCGTCGCGGTGCAGCGAGCTCACGGTGATGACGAAGCGCTCGAACCACATGCCGATGTTCACGAAGATGGAGAGCACGAAGCTCCAGGCCACCGAGGTGCGGATCTTCCGGAACCAGAAGAGCTGCGGCGTGATGACGTTGCAGCTCACCATGATCCAGTACGCCCACCAGTACGGCCCGGAGGTGCGGTTCAGGAACGTGAAGCCCTCGTAGTCATTGCCCGAGTAGAAGGCGACGAAGATCTCCATCGCGTAGGCGTAGCCGACGAGGCTGCCCGTCACGAGGATGATCTTGTTCATGTTCTCGATGTGCTTGCTGGTCACCAGGTCCTTGAGACCGAGGAAGTGACGCGCCGGCAGCATCAGCGTCTGCACCATCGCGAAGCCGGAGAACACGGCGCCCGCCACGAAGTACGGCGGGAAGATGGTGGTGTGCCAGCCCGGCAACTGCGAGACGGCGAAGTCGAAGGACACGATGGTGTGCACCGAGAGCACCAGCGGCGCCGAGAAGGCCGCGAGAATCTGGTACGCCTTCTCGTAGGTCACCCAGTGGCGCATCGAGCCGCGCCAGCCGAGCGACAGCGCGCCGTAGAACACCTGACGCCAGCGCACCGTCGCGCGGTCGCGCAGCGTCGCGAAGTCAGGCACCAGGCCGGTGAACCAGAACAGCAGCGACACCAGGAAGTACGTGTTCACCGCGAACACGTCCCACTCCAGCGGTGAACGGAAGTTCGGCCACAGCCCCATCTGGTTGGGAATGGGGAAGAGGTAGTAGTCCATCCACACGCGGCCGGTGTGCAGCGCCACGCAGGACGACGCCGCGATGACCGCGAAGATGGTCATGGCCTCGGCGTAGCGGTTGATGGACGTGCGCCACTTCTGGCGGAACAGGTACAGAATCGCGGAGATGAGCGTTCCGGCGTGGCCGATGCCGACCCAGAACACGAAGTTGACGATGTCCCACGCCCAGCCCACCGGGTTGTTGTTGCCCCAGATGCCGGGGCCTTCCCACAGCAGGTAGCCGATGTAGCCACCGAACATCGCCAGCACCGCGCTGGCGAGCGCGAGGCCGAAGAGGAACGGCTTGGGCGTCGCCTTGAGCGGCGCCTCGTTGACCGCGCACACCATCTCGGTGATGGAGTGGAAGTCGTGCGGGCCACGCACCAGCTCTTCGCGGCCCTTCACCACGTCCGGCAGCACCACGTCGCCGCGGGTGTTCATGTCGTCAGGCAGTACGACTGCTTCAGCGGAAGCCATTTAGCTCAGCTCCTCGTTCTCGTTGCGGACGCGCGCCAGGTACGTCGTGCGCGGTCGGACGTTGAGTTCCTGCAACAGCTCGTAGTTGCGCTCGCTGGCCTTGAGCTTGGCCACCTTCGAGCTCAGGTCGTTGATGTTGCCGAAGGTGATGGCCTGGGTGGCGCACGCCTGCGCGCAGGCCGGGGTCACCGCGCCGTCCGGCAGCGCCTTGCGGTCCTGACCGGCGCGCTTGGCGGCAACCTTCGCCTCCTCGATGCGCTGCGTACAGAAGGTGCACTTCTCCATCACGCCGCGGTAGCGCACGGTGACGTCGGGGTTGCGCTGGAGCTTGAGCGTCTTGAAGCGCTCCTTCCAGTCCATGTCCTTGTCGCCCTTGAACGGCCACGGCTGCCCCTTCTCCACCGCGAAGTCGCCGGTGTGGGTGAAGTCGAGGTAGTTGTAGCGGCGCACCTTGTAGGGGCAGTTGTTGGCGCAGTACCGCGTGCCGATGCAGCGGTTGTACGCCATGGCGTTGATGCCCTCTTCGTCGTGCACCGTCGCCGCCACCGGGCACACCGGCTCGCACGGCGCGTTCTCGCAGTGCATGCAGTTGACCGGCTGGTGGAGCGCGCGCGGCTGCTCCACGTCGCCCGAGAAGTAGCGGTCGATGCGGATCCAGTGCATCTCGCGGCCCAGCAGCACCTGCTCGCGGCCCACGGTGGGGATGTTGTTCTCCGCTACGCAGGCGATGGTGCAGGCGTTGCAACCGAGGCAGGCGGAGAGGTCGATGACCATGCCCCACTGCTGCCCTTCGTAGGTGACCTCGGTGTGCGGCTGGATGGGCTTGGTCGGCCGGTTCTTCGGCGTCCCCAGCTGCACCAGGTTCTTCGGCATGTCTGCCTCGCGCGCGAACTCCGCGCCGTCCTTCTGGTACTGCGCCGCGGTGCCCGAGAGGAACAGCGGGCGCGGCTCCAGACCCACGTGCCGCGTCACGGAACCAGCCGGCTCCGCCGCCTGCTGCGCGAAGGTCAGCTCGCGCACCACGTTGCCCGGGACACCGAAGTGGTCCTGGGTGGACGCGAGCGAGGCCGTCTCGCCGGTCCTGGTGAGCTTCACGCCCTGCACCACCGTGTCGTGCCCGCCGACGAAGGCCGCGGCGCTGACGCCGTAGCCCGTCGCCACTTCGCCCCAGGTGCGGCCGAAGCCGGTGGTGAGCGCCACGGTGTAGGTCGAGAGGCCCGGCAACACGAAGCTGGGGAGCTTCAGGCTGCGGCCCCCGGCGGAGATCTCCACCACGTCGGCGACGTAGCCGTTCTTCACCACCGCGCTCTCGATGCCCAGCTCCTTCGCCAGCGCCGGAGACACCAGCAGGGCGTTGTCCCAGCAGAGCTTGGACATCGAGTCAGGCAGCTCGATGACCCACGAGACGTTGGAGATGCGGCCGTCGAGCAGGTTGCCCGTCACCGCCACGAACTCCAGCGCGTCCTTCGAGGCGGTGACCGCCTTCACCCCGCCCAACGCGGCGAGGATGTCGGCCTGACGGAGCTCCGCGGCGCCAGCCTCGCGGGCCGTGCCGGCGATGACGCCGTCGTGCAGCGCCTTGCGCCACTGCTTGTTGTCCGCGAGCTGCTCGGCCCAGGTGGCCTGCACCAGCTTCTTGTCGTTGGTCTCGGCCTCGCCCGCCAGCTGCGCGAGCAGTGAGATGGCCGGCCGACCGCCGTGCAGCGGGAGGATGATGGGCTGCACCAGCGAGGCCTGGCCGTTCCACGCCGTCGCGTCGCCCCACGCCTCGAGGAAGTGCGCGGTGGGCAGGTGCCAGGCGGCCTTGAGGCCGGTCTCCTCGGGGAGCACGCCCAGGTGCACCAACGTCACCTTCGAGAGCGCCTCGGCGAACCGCGGCGAGGTGTAGAGCGGGTTGCCCTCCACCGCCACCACCGTGGTGACGTCCGAGCCGAGCGAAGCGGTGAGCGCCGCGAGCTGCTCCGCGGCGGCGACGCGCGGCGACGCGCCGGGCACGAAGCTGATGTTCACCGTGGTGCCGAGGTTGCCGAGCGCGCCGTTGATGGCGTGCGCGAGCGCGTGCACCGCCGCGGGCTGCCGCTCGCCCACGAAGAGCACGGACTCACCGCGGTGCGCCGCGAGGTCCTTCGCCAACACCGCGACGAACTTCTGCTGCACCTCGTTGAGCGCTCCGCCGCCGGCCGCGAGCTCACCCAGCCCCAGCGCGCCAGCGAGCGCCTTGAGCAGGCTCACGCCCTCGCCGGAGTTGATGCGCACGCGGTGGTCGGCGTTGCTGCCGACGGTGCTGAACACGCCCTCCGCCGCGTAGAGGCGGATCATCTTCGAGAGGTCTTCGCGGGTGTGCACCGCGCGCGACTGACCGAAGGCGCGGGCGTGGACCAGGTGGTCCGGCCCGCCCGAGAGGAAGTCGGAGTCGAGCGAGAAGATGACCTTCGCCTTCGTCACGTCGTAGTGCGCGCGCGCGCCGGGCCCGAAGGCCAGCTGCGCGCCCTGCAGCGCCGCGTCGGGCGAGAGCGGGTCGAAGCGCACCACCTTCGCCTTCGGCAGCTTCTGCAGCAGCCGCTCGAAGGTGGGTCCCATGTCCTCTTCCACGAGGAAGGCGAGGCCCTGCCCTTCGGCGTGCTTGCCGAAGTGCTCCTTCGCGAAGGCGTCCCACTCTTCCCACT
>CALNBU010000702.1 GCA_937875615.1 uncultured Archangium sp. | reverse complement strand
CTCGAAGGTGGCCTCGCGGATGTCCACGCCCATCACCCGCTTGAAGTCGGCCTGCCGCGGGCCTTCCCACTGCGCCAACCCGAAGCCGGGGCCGCCGCCGAACTGCTGCTGACGGTGGTTGAGCTGCCCGCCCGACTCGTAGATGAGGTTGGCGACGATGCCGGCGGCCTGCTCCCGGGTCCAGCCCTGGCTCTCGAAGTACCGCATCGCCGCCTGCGCGCGCTCGTTGAGCGTCGCGTCCGCGCCGATGGCGTCGACGCCGGTGGTGCCATCGACGCCGCCGGGCGCGTCACCGCCGGGCTGCTCTCCGCCACCCGGCTCCTGCGTCCCGGCGTTCGGGTTCAGCAGCGCGCCGCGCGTCTCGGGCCCGACGATGCCGTCGACGCGACAGCCGTTGGCCTGCTGGAACGCCCGCAGCGCCGCCTGCGTCTTGGGGCCGAACTTGCCGTCGAGCGGGCCGGGGTCGAAGCCCGCCGCGGCCAGCTTGCGCTGGAGGTCTTCCACCGCCGGGCCGGAGCTGCCCACGCGCAGCCAGGTGGTGCGGTCCTCGGTGATGCCCTCCACGGTGGTGACCGCCGTGGGCGTGGTCAACGCCACCGCGCGCGGCTGCGACACCTCGAAGGCGTCTCCTGCGGTCGGCGCCGGTCGCCGGGAAGAGGTGTCAGTTGCCGGCGTCGTACGCGAGGACACCGAAGGACGGGGACCGATGGTGAGGGACATGCTTCATCATCGCCGCCTGTATTTATTTTGTTGTCATCGCCCCACAGGGTGTCCTGTTCGACGACACCCGGAGAAATGATCAGCCCTGGCTGACGACACCTGCCTGTTTCAGAAGGTGCCGCCCACCCGCACCGTGGCCCCGAAACCGTCGGCGGCCACGCTCATGCTGGTGAAGCGCAGGCCCTCGTTGCTCTGCCGCGCCAGCTCGAAGTCGAAGAGCGACGCCGCCAGCAGGGCCGCGCCCCCCAGCTGCGCCCCGAGCGCGAGGCCGAAGGCCATCCGCTCCGTCGACGACAGGGCGTCGCCGGTCAGCTTCGCCAGCGGCCCCACCACCGGAATCGCCGAGAGCTGCACCTCGCGCTGGAGGTACACCCGCCAGCCCAGCTCCGTCTGCCCGGAGGTCAGCAGCTGGGTGTCCAGGGCCGAGCGCAGCCCGCCCCAGAGCAGCCCGCCGCCCGCCACCGTGGTGAGCTTCGGCGCCGGCCGCAGGTGCGCGTGCTTCCCGGACAGGGACGACAGCAGCTGCTCCAGGCGGCTCGGCGCCGGCGCCGCGGCGACCGCGGGCGTGCTGGCGAAGAGGACCGTGGCGAGGAGCGCGTACATCGTGCCCTTGGATGTCAGCAACCGCCGTGCCGATCCACAAAATCGACCTTTACGCGCTGTGCCTGTGCAGGACGCTGCACAGCTCACCGGGTGACGGTGCCCAGGTCGACGAAGGCCCGGTCCACCATCACCACGTACGGCCGCTGCTCGAAGCGCAGCGTGCCCTGGCCGTCGTGCTCGATGAGCTCCAGCTTGCCCATGCCCGCCCCCATGGGCCCGATGGCGTAGTAGTGCGCCTGCAGCGTGTAGGGGTAGGCCCGCCGCTCCTTCGGGAGCCGGATGGTGAAGCACTCCGGCCCGTAGCCATTGGTGACGTCGGCGTAGAGTTCTCCGCCGGAGGGCAGCGACATCGAGGCGTAGTACGCGTGTCCGCCCTGGCCGTCGTAGATGTGGAAGTCCACGTCGTTGGCGTCGGTCTCCCAGTTCAACACGAAGCGCAGCGAGGGCTGGTTTTCTTCCACCCCGCCCGCCGCCTTCAGCTTCTGCAGAATCTCCGCGCGGCGCGCCGGCTGCGCCTTCATCCGGCGGCCGCCAGCCCCAGGTCCTCCCGGAAGATGCGCTCGACGCCGGCGAAGCGGCCCGGCGGGTAGCCGCGCGCGAGGCCCTCGGCCAGCACCTCGAAGGCCTTCTCGTACTTCTCTGCGCGCAGCAGCGAGAAGGCCAGCAGCCGGTGCGAGGCGGGGTGGTCGGGGCGCTGCGCGCGCGCCTGTCCGAAGGTGTCGAGGGCCAGGGCCCGCCCCTCGGCCAGGCGCTCCAGGCGCACCCCGGCGAAGCGGCGGAGGTCGGCCCGCGAGGGGAAGAGGTCGATGATGCTGCCGTAGGCGCGCGCCGCGGTGGCCAGCTCTCCGCGCGCCTCCAGGACCTCGCCCAGCGCCACCAGCGCCAGCAGGTCGCCGGGGTGCTCTTCACGCCAGCCCCGCGCCAGCGTCAGCGCCCGGTCCTTGTCCGTCTTCAGCGCCGTCATCACCTCGCGGAAGGTGCCGGTGTACGGGTCGACGGGCGTCGCGGCCGTGGGCGGCGCCTCGTCGCGGCGGCTGGCCCGCGAGGCGCGCGACTCCATGGGCGCTTCTTCCCGCATCACCTGCGGGGCCGGCGCCGCGCGGGGCGGCGGCGGTTTCTATCGCGGCCGGCGCTGGCTGCGGCGCAA
>CALNBU010000701.1 GCA_937875615.1 uncultured Archangium sp. | reverse complement strand
CACGTCGTTGCTCTGCAGCACGAAGCGAGGGCCCACGTTGCGCAGGTAGACCGCGATGGACGCCGGCCCCGCCGCGCCGGACACCAGGGTGCCGGTGACGCCCCAACCGGAGATGACGAAGCCCGACACCACGGTGTCTCGGGCGGCCGCCGCCGCGCCCAGGTTCTCCGCGTGCACCGCGGCCAGCGCCGCACCCGGCGTCACGCCCTGCCAGGTGGTGACGTACTGCTGCGGGTCCCGGCTGAGGAAGTCGGCGGCGTAGCCTCCGAAGAGCTGCGCGCCGTCGAACAACGTCACGTTCTCCCGGTAGAGGCCGCCCGCCACCAACACGTAGCGGCGGCTCTGCGACTGCTGCGCGGCGACGCCCTGCGCGATGCTCTGGAAGGGCGCGGTGCGCGTGCCGTTCCCGCCCGGCGCGGCGGTGGCCGACACGAAGATGGCGTCGCCCACCACCCCGTCGATGCCATCGCAGTTCTGGTCGACGTAGCGCGCGGCGCCCGTCGAAGGCAGCCGGTCGGGGAGATCCTGGGTCAGGTTCCCCTGCACCCGCCGGCACTCGCAGCCGTCGTCGCTGCGGGCGTTGACGTTGACCCACTCGTAGCTCACCCCGCCCACCGTCTCGGTGAGACACGGGCCCATCACACAGCGGGGCATCGCCGGCGCCAGGTCGCACACCCCGGTGGTGTGCTGGAGCGTGGGAGAGAAGTACGCCGAGCAGTCGTTGTTGCAGAAGCCGCAGTGCGCGGTGGCCTCGTAGCGACCGGTGCTCTGGTTGAGGAAGCCCTCGTCGACCCGACCGTCGCAGTTGTTGTCCGCGCCGTCGCAGATCTCCGGGTTGAACGAGCTCACGTCACAGGCGCTCCAGCCTCCGCCGCCGCAGGAGGTGAAGCCGTTGCACGTCTTCTGCCCGTGGGTCAGCGTGCAGGCGCGCGTGGCGCCCACGGTGTCGCCCCGGCAGCTGCAGGTGCCATTGGAGGGGACACACTGCGCGCCGCCCGCCAGCGACTGGCAGGTGAAGCCCGCGGGGCAGCCTGGCGGGTAGCTGCTGGAGGCCGAGCAGTCGCGGCCGCACACCCGGGCGCCATCGACGGTGAGGCACCGCGCGCCGGGGCCCACGCAGTCGGCGTCGCTCTGGCATGGATCACACAGCGTGTCGGGCAGCGCGAGGCACATGGTGCCGTCCTCGAAGGGGAAGTAGCCCGGCTCGCACTGGGTGACCCGGCAGGTCGGCGTGTCGTCGGACACGTCGCAGCGCGTGCTGACGGCGTGGGCGATGATCCGCGCGCAGTCGTGGTTGCAGGCGCCGCAGTGCTCGACGCGCCAGTAGCCGGCGCGGCCCTGTCGGAAGTCCTCGTCGACCTCGCCGTCACAGTCGTCGTCCTCGTAGTTGCAGGCCTCCGTCGCGGGCTCCCTCGCGGTGCACACCAGCCCCGCGCTGGCGAAGCAGACGTTGGGGCCGCGGCAGGTGACGCCGCCCACCGTGCGCTCACACTCGGAGGGCGCCACGTTGTCGATTTCCCCGTCGCAGTCGTCGTCGGCGCCGTTGCACTGCTCTTCCAGCGCGGGCGGCGCGTCGCACGCCGTGAAGCCGCCGTCGGCCTGACACTGCTGGTTGCCGAGGCAGCGGCCGAAGGTGTTCGCCTCGCCCAGGCAGGCCTTCTGGAGCCCGAGGTTCTCCTGGGTGCAGTCGCAGGTGCGCGCGGTGGGCACGCACTGCCCCGCCTCGCAGGAGAACAGCGCGGGGCACCCGGTGAAGGTGCAGTCGCGCCCGCAGAAGCCCGCGTCGAGCTCGTCTTTCACGCAGAGGTCCGCGCCGGTGGCGCCGCAGTCCACGTCTTCTCCGCAGCCCCGGCACAACAGCGGCTGGTCGACGGCGCACAGCCCCGGCACGCCCGCGTCCGGCACGCGCTTGCAGGTGTAGGCGCCCGGACACCCGGCGTCGTCGGCGTCGCAGGCGGCGGTGCAGAAGGTGCCCAGCGGCCCCGGCAGACAGAAGGTGGAGCCGCACTCTTCACCTGCATCGCAGGGCTCTCCGAAGCGCTTGCGGCCGTAGTCGTACCCGCCGTCGGGCAGGTCGAGCTCGACGCAGCGCCCATCGACGCAGCGCAACCCTTCGGCGCAGTCGGCGTCGAAGACACAGGGCTCCGTCTGCGGAACGAAGAGCGTGCGCCCGCACCCCAGCAGCAGCAGCAGCCCACACCACGGCGTCAGTGAACGCGCGCTCATCAGAAGCTCTCCACGCCGAAGAGGAGCCCGGTGGCGCCATCGCTGCCGCGGAAGGTCGCGCCGGCAGGAGAAGGGCCGCCCTGACCGCCGACGCCGACCCCTACCACCGCCGGCAGCGGGAAGACGTTGCGGGCCTGGTACGCCGCGCTGGGCAGGGCCTGACCGGCGATGCCGAAGAC
>CALNBU010000700.1 GCA_937875615.1 uncultured Archangium sp. | reverse complement strand
CACCAGCTCGAACTCCTGCGGGGCCACGCAGCTGCGCGCCTCGTGCAGCGAGGGCGCCAGCTTCACCTGCGCGCCTTCACGCTGAAGCGCCGCGGCGGCGATGGCGAGGAACGCGCGGTCATCGTCGACGAGCAGCGTGGTCAACATGCCGCGACGGTGCGCCCTTCACACCGGGAGCGTCAACTCGAAACGGCTCCCGCCATCGTGCCGCGAAAAGCGCAACGTCCCGCCGAGCCGCTCGACCGCGCGCAACGTCATCGCCAGCCCCAGCCCGATGCCCTTCGACTTGGTGGTGAAGAACGGCTCGCCCAGCCGCGCCTCGAAGCCCTCGGGCGCGGTGCCGTTGTCGGTGACGCGCACCAGCACCCGGTCGCCCTCCCGCACCGTCTCCACCTCCACCTGGGGTTCGGTGATGCGCCCCACGTCCTTCGCCGCCACGGCGGACTCCACCGCGTTGCGCACCAGGTTGTCGATGGCGGTGGTGAGCAACAGCGGGTCGCTCTCCAGCGTGGTGGCGGCGCGCAGCGACTGGCTGACCTGCGCCTCCGGCCACTCCGGCAACGAGCTCAGCGCCGCCACCGCTTCGCGCACCACCACGTCGACCTCGAAGGGCGCGCGCCGCGGCTCGTCGGGGCGGGAGAACGACAGCAACGAGCGCGAGAGGTGCTGCAGCCGCTCCACCTGACCCGACACGGTGCGCGTCACCAGCTCGCGGTCGCCCCCGGCCCCCAGCAGCGCCACCGCCGCCTTGAGCCCGTTGAGCGAGTTCTTCACCTCGTGGGCGATGAGGCTGGCGGCCGAGCCCAGCGCCGCCATCTTCTCCTGGTTGGCCACCTGCGCCTCCGCGTCGAGGAAGGCCCGCCAGGTGCGGCGGAGGAACACCACGAAGGCGCCCAGCGCCGTGAGCTGCACCAGCAACAAGAAGCCCAGCTGCAGCTCCAGCCGTCGGCGGATGGGCGCCACCGAGGTCTCCTCCGACTCCAGCGCCAACACCTGCAGCGAGGTGCCTCGCACCGAGAAGGCCTCCACCATCACCTCGTAGCCGTCGAGCTGCCAGACCGCCTGGTTGCCGCTCGCCCGCAGGGCCTGGATGCGTCCGTCGAAGTCGACCGCGCGGCTCCACGCCGGCTCGGCCAGCGTGCGCAT
>CALNBU010000699.1 GCA_937875615.1 uncultured Archangium sp. | reverse complement strand
AGGACGCCCGCATCAAGGCCGAGGCGGCGTGGCGCCAGGCGCGTACCGGGGACGGCATGGGCCTGCCGCAGGTGGTGGCCAATCCGTTGATCCAGTCGCTGCGATCCGAGCAGGTGCGCCTGACCTCCGATTACCAGCAGAAGCTGGCCACCTTCAAGCCGCAGTATCCCGAGATGCAGCGGATCCAGAGCCAGATCGCGGAGCTCAACCGGCAGATCCGCGAGGAGGTGGCCAACATCCGCCAGTCGGGCGCCGACTCGGCCACCGGGCTGTCGTTGAGCAGGTAGCGGAACGACTTGATGGCGTTGTCGTGATGACCGGCGTCGGCGAGCGCATAGGCGAGCTTCCCGGTGAGATTGATCTGCTTTTTCTTGCCCGCGTGCGCCTTGAAGTAGGCGATGGCGTCGTCGGCGCGGTTGAGCTGCACGAACATGCGCACGGAGTCGCCCAACGCCTCGTTCTTCAGATCGCTGAAGGCCCGGTCGCGCTTGCCCTGCTTCTCCGCGAACTCGATGGTCTGCTGCAGCTTCGCGAGCGCCTTCTCATGGTCGCCGGCGTTGAAGTCACACCACGCCAACTTGTAGAGCGCGTAGCTCTTGATGCGCGGGTTGGTCGAGGCGTAGGCCTTCTCGTAGTAGGTGCGGGCCTTCTCGAGGACGTTCGCCACCTCGAAGTAGTGGTTGCCGAGCTCGATGTAGGTGTCGGCCACGAAGCGGCTGCCGGGGTAGCTCTTGAGCAACTCCTCGTAGCGCTTGATCGCCTGGTCGCGCTTGCCGGTGTCGTACTGGTTCTTCGCGAGGTTGAAGAGCACCTCATCCTTGCGCTCGTAGGTGGGGTACTCGCGCAGGATGGTCTCGTACAGCCGCATGGTCTCGCTGCGGTAGAGCTCCGACTCGCGGTGATCCTCCTTGGGGTCGGTGACCTTCTCGCCACGGTTGCGCCGCGCCTCGGCGTCTTCCTGCGCCTGGAAGTAGGCCAACATCTCCTTGCGGTTGAGGAACTGCGACTTCTCCCAGTACAGCTCGGAAAGCTGGAACAGGAGGTCGGCCTTCTGCGGGTTGCCGTCTTCAATCTTGGGGATGATCCGCTTGGCGGCCTCGATCTGCTCATCGCGCTTCTTGTCGGCGATGGCCTCCTTCTCGATCTCCGCGGCCTTCGGAGCCACCGGCTTCGCCGCCGCGGCGTCCTGGCCGGGGCCGGGCTTCGCGGGCTTCTCCGCCGTCTTGGCCACGGCTTTGGCCGCGGCGGGCTTCGCGCCCTTCTTCTTGGCCTGAGCGAGCGCAGGCGTAGCGCCAAGACCAAGCCCCACGGCCGCCAACGTCATCATTCGAACTACGAGCTTCATCTGCGCTCCTGCGGTTCCGATTGAAAAAAAGAGCACCCGAAACCTGTCGGGCCACTCCTTCCCAGACTCTGCAAACCCAACCACCCGACGCCCGAGTCTCAGTTCGTCTGCTCAGGGCAGCCGCGCTTGAGGGTGTACTGGTAGTAACCGATCTCGTCGCGCCAGAACTCCCCCTCGAAGGTCCAGTAGTTCCAGTCCTCCGCGGGCATCACGGGGCGGAAGAGGTCCTGCGCGTCGAGCAGCTTCTGCCCGTCGACGCCGATCTCCGCGAACTCCTTCTCGGCCTTCGCGATCTCGAAGCGGATGATCTCCACCTGGTCTCCGAAGCCCTTCACCGTGCGGTACGCCTCGTTGAGACGCGACTTCGCGGTCTGCCCGGCGACCTTCTCCAGCGTGCCGCGGTTGGTGTCGAGGTAGGTGATGAGCTCCGGCGAGAGCCGCGCCGACTTCCACGCCTGCCGGGAGTCGATGCTGACCTTCTCTGCGTCGATCTCCTTGAGCATGCTGAACACGCCCAGCATGCGCTCGTTGGTGCGCACCCAGTTCAGCACCGCCTTCGGCACCTCGGCGCTCTCCGTCACGTTCACCAGCTTGAAGTAGTCGGGCAGATCGCGCTGCTCGTCCTCCACCAACGGGCGCAGCTTCTCCGCCATCGGGAGATAGATCTTCTCGTACTCCAGCAGCGACGACTTCGACTCCTCGTAGAGGCAGGAGAAGTAGTAGGTGGTGGCGGTGAGGATCCACGACTCCGGCTGGAAGGCGCCGGCGAACTGCGGGGCGTAGAGGCCCTGCAGAGAGCCCAGCGCGCCGCCAAAGTCGTCGTTCTGGAAGCGGGCGAAACCGTTCTCGAAGAGCGACTGGTCCCAGTACTTCGAGAAGCGGGGGACCTTCTCGTACCACTGCGTCGCCCGCTCGTACTGGCCCACGTTGTAGTTGGCGCGGCCCAGCGCGAGGTAGGTGAGGTGCTGGATGTCCTTGTAGTCGTGCTGGTTGCCGCGAGGCTTCAGCACACCCTCGAAGACGGCGATGGCCGCCTCCGCGTTGCGCGCGCGACCCGCCTCATCGGACGCCGGGAAGCGCGGGTCAGCCAGGGTGATGCCCAGCAGGTACTGCGACTTCGCGTAGAAGGCCGAGGTGGTGGGCACCGCCTCCAGGAACTGCTGCGCCTCCTCGAGCTTGCCCTTGCGATGGGAGATGCGGCCGATGAGGTAGTTGATGCGCGCCAGCACCTCCAGCGGCAGCGTGGCCCACGCGTCGGCGTAGCGGTCGTAGAAGTTGTTCAACGTGGAGGGGATGAGGAAGTCGTCCTTCAGGATCTCCTGCAGCTCCAGCAGCGCCTCCACCGACTTGAGGTGGAACGGGTGCTGCGGCCCCGCCTGCACGATGGGCGTGAAGTAGATGAACGCGGTGAACGGCAGGTTCAGCCGCTTGAACGAGGACGCGAGGTAGTAGTCGGCCTTGTTCTTGAGCTCCGCGTCGGTGGTGGTGTTCGAGACGTCGAAGAACAACCGCGCCGAGTCTTCGAAGGAGCCGCCGTTGTAGGCCGACAGCGCGCGGTTGTAGGTGGCGAGGTCCTGCGCGCCGGCCACCGTGGCCGCGAGCACTGCGAGAAGAGAGAGCGTACGCTTCATGATGGTGCGTGCCTTGTTTAGAAGATGAACGAGACGCCCGCGTAGAGGCCGACGTTGTTCAACACGTCGGAGCTCTGCGTCTGCACGAGGTTCTTCGCCAGCTTGGCGTCGGACGAGTGTCGGTACCCGTCTTCCTCACGAACCCCGCTGAAGCTGTCAGACAGACACCCCGTGCTGAGACCGGTCACGGTGTTGGGCTCCCGACCGCCGATCACCGCGGCGTCCATCGCGGTCAGATCCGTCAGGCTGCAACCATTCACGGTCTCCATGCGCGCGGTGTAGACCACGTCGCGAACCTCGAGCCGGATGGCCACGTGCTCGCCGAGCTGCACCTTGAAGCCAGCGCCGATCGAGCCCATGAACTTCACGCCGGTGTCGCCGTAGGTGGCCTCGCTCACCACGCCGTCAGCGCGGGTGGTCTGCGGCTTGAGCTGGTGGCGCGTGCCGCCGGCGCCGAGGCCACCGTTGATGATGAAGCTGAAGCGGCCCAGGATGCCGTCGAAGAGCACGAACTTGCCGTTGAAGGGAGTCACCTCGACGCCGCCGAGCGCGGCCCAGGTCCACAGCAGCGAGGTCGCGGCCTGCGCCTCGACGCGGTACTTCTCGACCAGCTCGCCGTTGAAGCCCGACTCGACGTTCCACCAGTTGTAGCCACCGGTGATCTGCAGCGCGAAGTTCTCCTGCAGGTGGTAGATGAGGCTGCCGAAGGACCCGATGGTCTGCGTGAACTTGCCGTTGATCTGCACGGCCGCCGGGTAGATCGCGATCTCGAAGGTGCCCTTGTCGGTGTAGGGCTTCTTCTCGATCACGTGCACCTTCACGTTCGGGTTGAAGAGCGGCGCGCCGGAGACGAGCTGCTGCGCCTGAGCCGAAGACGTGGGCGCCGAGCCCTCTGCCGCGGGGCTGGCCGGACTGGCGGCCGGCGCGTCGGAGGCGCTGGTGGGCTCGTCGCTCGCCGGCGTGGCCGCCGCGGGCGCGTCGTCTTCATCTTCGTCGTCGTCGTCGGACGGCGTGGCCTGCGCCAGCAGCACCGGAGCGTCACCCGGCGTCGGCGCGGCGAACGCCAACGGAGCGGCGGCCGCGTTGAGCAGCGCCGCGATGAACAAAGAGTCACGAAGGGAAAGCATGTTGAACGGTGCCTCTCGCTTAGAAGATAAAGGCGTAGCCGAGATCGATGGTCATCACGTTGGTCAGGCCAACGCCTGGCGCCTCCGTGCCACCACCCGTCGGGTTGGCTTCGCTGACCTGGTTCTTGGTGATGCCCACCAGATACGAATCGAGGAAGCTCCAGCTCCGCGCCTCCAGCTTGAAGCTGTGGTCGGCCTCGCGGCCGAAGAGGAAGCGGAAGCCCAGCGCCAGCGAACCCAGGGGGCTGATCTTGTTGAACGTCCCCGAGGTGTCCCCATCGAAGGTGAACGGGGAGGCGCCCTGACGCCCGCCCGCCAGCCACTGGGTGCAGCTGCTGCTGCCGCCCGCGCAGGCCACCAGCGACTCCTTGCGCAGCCCCGTCACGCCGCCGCCCACCCAGAGGTAGAACTGGAAGTGCAGCGAGCCCTCACCGAAGAGGTTGAGCTTGCCGTAGATGGGCTGGAAGCGGAGCCCCAGCACCCCGTGGCCGGTCATCTGCCAGGCGTCGGACGCGTCGGACGCAGTGCCCGACGCCGAGTAGTCGTCCTGGATGGCCCGCGCCACCGAGGTCAGGCCGCCCAGCGCCCAGCCGCCGCGGACCTCCAGCGCCAGCCACTCCAGGATGTTGTACGCCACCGACGCGTTCAACACATAGGTGTCCGTCATGCGCGAGAGCAGCCCGAAGCCAGCGTTGACGCCCAGCTCGAAGCGATTGGCCACGGAGAAGAGGCGGTTTCGCACCACGATCTTCTCGACCAGCTCGCCTTCATCTTCTTCTTCAGCAGCGAACGCCGCGCTGGAGCTTGTCAGCACCACGCAGCCCAACATCAGGAGTGTTTTGCGCGTCATAACCTCTGGCTCACCTCGTTGAGCGACTTGCCCTTCAAAGGCTGGGCGGCTTAACACGACGTGCGGCCACGTCGTACACGCCTTTTTTCAAAAGTTTATCGATGGTCGGGAAAAGCAGACGGCCCGCTTCCCTCAGAGGGGAGCGGGCCGTCGCACCTCAGGAGCGCGGAGGAGGCGTTACTTCTTCGCCGCCTTGTGCGCCGCGCGCAGCGCGCTCTTGACCGCCGGGGACACCGTGACCAGGCCGTTGTTCGGGCCCGCGACGCCACCCTTCACCAGGATGAGGTTCTGCTCGGGGTGCAGCGCGGCGATCTCCAGGTTCTGCGTGGTGACCTGATCCACGCCGTAGTGCCCGGGCAGCTTCTTGTTCGGGTACACGCGGCCGGGCGTCTTGCGCTGGCCGATGGCGCCGGGGTGCTTGCGGTACTCGTGCGTACCGTGCGTCTGCCCGAAGCCGCGGAAGTTCCACTTCTTCACCACGCCCTGGAAGCCGCGGCCCTTGGTGATGCCGGTGACGTCGACCAGTTCGCCCTTCTTGAAGAGCGCGTCGACCTTCACCACGTCACCCACGTTGAACGTGGCCAGCTCGGCCTCGTCGACGCGGAACTCGCGCACGATGCGCTTGGGCTTGGCGCCCGCCTTCTTGAAGCTGCCGGCCTGCGCCTTGGTGAGGTGCTTTTCCTTCGCGTCGACCAGACCGAAGATGACCGCGGTGTACTTGTCCTTCGCCAGCGTGCGCTTGCCGACCACCTCGAGCGACGAGGTGTCGATGACGGTGACCGGGATGACGTTGCCTTCTTCGTTGAAGATCTGCGTCATGCCGACCTTCTTGCCGATGAGACCCTTCGACATTGTGACTGCTCCTTCTCTCGGACATAGCGCCGTGCGCCATTGGTCCGGGGCGGTGACCGCCGCCAGCGGGTAGGCCCTGCCAGGATGACAGGAGCGGCGCGCCCTAGCAGTCTCCGCTGCGTGACGCAACGTCGCCGCGCGCCTTTACTCCGCGCAGGGCACCTCCTAGCAAGGTGGTGCGTATGCGCCCGTGCTCCGAGCCCGCCCCGCCCCTTCGCGCCGCCGCGCTGACGGCGGCGCTGCTGT
>CALNBU010000698.1 GCA_937875615.1 uncultured Archangium sp. | reverse complement strand
GTGACCGCCGCGATGCCCGCGTAGCCGTGGCGCTCGTGGAGGTAGTCGAGCAGGTACATCACCACCGTCTTGGGGAGGTTGGAGATGACGGCCAGCGCGCCCATCAGGTCTCCGCCGATGGTGGTGTAGCCCACCGCCTTCTCCGACATGTTCCCCGTCTGGAGGAACAGCCCCCCCGAGGAGTTGGCCCAGTTCCACATGCGCTGCGCGCGGATGCGCGCCTGCACGTTCTGCTCGGTGATGGGCGTCAGGGCGCGGTCGCCCAGCATCTGCTTCGTGGCCTCCAGCTCGCGGCTGAAGGCGTCGTCGATGGGCACCACCGAGAAGGCCACGCCGAGCTCCTTCGCGATGAGCTCCGCCGCGGCCCGCGTCCCCTCCGACGAGTAGCGGGTGGGCATGTAGAAGGTCTCGATGGAGACGCCGGCCTTCGAGGCCCAGCGGTGGGCGATGAGCAACGTCAGCAGCGAGTCGCGGCCGCCGGACAGCGCGATGCCCAGCACCTTGAAGCCGCGCGTCTTCGAGAAGTAGTCGCCGACCCCCATGGCCAGCGCGTCGAGGAGCTCCTCACAGGCGCGCGCGCGCGCCGTCTGCGCCGGCTGCTCCGACGGGAGAAAGAAGCTGCGCCCCGCCGGCACCGGGTAGCGCAGCGAGGCGCGGCGCGTGGCGACGTCGACCTCGACGACCGGCACCGGCGCCTCCTTCAGGCTCCAGGCGCGGCGGTCGTCGCGCCAGGTGGTGTTCTCGGTGCGCAGCCGCAACGTGCGGTCGAGGTCCACCACCGCGGCCTCCCAGCCCTCGGTGAAGCGGCGAGCGCTCAGCGCCATGCGCCCGTTCTGGTTGATGAAGCCGCCGCCGTCGAAGATGAGGCCGTCCTGCGCGCCCACCTGATTCACGTAGGCCACCGTGCACTGGTGGTCGCTCGCGCGCGTCGACACCAGCTCCTGTCGCGTGCCCTCCACGCCAACGCGGAAGGGCGAGGCCGAGAGGTTGCAAATGAGCTCCGCGCCCGAGTACGCGCGGCGGCGCATGGGCCCGTCGGGCGACCAGATGTCTTCACACACCTCGGCGGCCAGCACCCCGAAGTCGCAGGAGAAGAGGAGGTCGCCCAGCGGCACGCCGCGGTGGAGCTCGCGCAGGCCCGGCTCGCCGCGCGCGAAGGTGCGGCCCTCGTAGAAGACGTTGTACGTGGGCAGCTTCTCCTTCGGCACCAGCCCGTGGATGCGTCCGCCGCCGACCACCGCCGCGCAGTTGTAGCGCAGCCCGCGCTGCGCGACCGTCACCCCCAGCAACGACACCATCGGCAGCGCGGCGGTCTGCTCCACGAAGCGCTGGAGCTCCTCCCACTGGCGGTCGACGAAGCGCTGCCACTGCACCAGGTCTTCCTGCGGGTAGCCGCCCACCAGTTGCTCAGGGAAGACGGCCACCGTCACCTCCGCCGCCGACATCTCGCGGGCGAAGGCCAGCGCCCGATCGACGTTCTGGCCGAAGGCGCCCACGGTGGTGTTGACGGAGGCCAGCCCGAGCTTCACGAGTCTCATGGCGCCACCCTATAGCAGCGCCCTGCGCCGACCGACGCCCGCGGTGCCCCGCAGGAACATCCCCGATGCCGGGGGTGTCCACGCTACGATGACGGCTCACCACTCCGAGGGGGACATCATGTCGAACCGCCCGCGAGGCCTCACCAGGCGCCGAGCCCTCATCATCGTCGTCACCCTGCTCGCGCTGGGGCTCGGGCTCTGGTCCCGCACCACCTGCGTCTCGCTCGGGCTGAGCCGCGGCGTGTGGGTGAAGCAGTGCCCCGACGGAGCGCTGCGGCAGACCATCTCGCTCTCCGCGCCCTCGCTCAAGCGCGGCGCCCCCAGCACCATCTCGGTCGCCGCGACCGCCACCTGGGTCTCGGGACCCAACGACACCCGCCACACCCAGCCGCTGAAGCGCTTCACCACCGAGCTGTCGCTGGTGTCGGGCGCCACCGTGACCCCGCTGCCGCCCTCCGACTGGGCGCTGGAGGGCGTGGCCGCCCGCACCGAGGTGGCGTTGCCCCAGGTCCCCGACGGCGACTACCTGCTGCGGGCGCGCGTGGTGTCCACCGTCGGCGAGTCGACGCTCGACGTGCCCCTGGCGCTCTACGCGCCGGGCCGCTTCCACGTGCTGACCGACCGACCGCTCTACGAGCCGGGCAACACCGTGCGCTTCCGGGCGCTGGCGCTCAAGGCGAACGACCTCACGCCGCTCGAAGACCGCCCCGGCCGCTGGCTGGTGACCGACCCCGACGGCGAGCTGCTGCTCGAGGAGAAGGCCCCCAGCGGACCGTGGGGCGTGGTGACCGGCAGCTTCCCGCTCGACAAGGGCGCCCGCAGCGGCACCTGGACCGTGACCTGGGCCTCCGGCGGTGACGTGGCCACCCGCACCTTCACCGTCAAGCCCTTCACCCTGCCCAGGTTCCGGCTCGAGGCCTCCACCGACAAGCCCTTCTACCAGCGCGGAGAGCGCCCGGTGCTCAAGGGCAGCGTCAAGTACGCCTCGGGCGCGCCGGTGGCCAACGCGAAGGTGGAGCTGCGCTGGCGGGTACAGGGCGCGTGGCCGCCGCCCACCAGCTGGGTCAGCGGCGACGCGCTGCCCAGGTTGACCACCACCAGCGCCAACGGAGGCTTCACCGTCGAGCTCCCCGCCATCCCCATGGACCTGGTCGGACAGGCCACGCTGGCCGCGGCGCTCGCCGCCATCGACCCCGCGGGAGACCGGGTGGAGGGCAGCGCCGGCGTGCTGCTCTCGGAGGACGCCATCGCGGTGCAGGCGGTGTCCGAGCTGCCCGCCGGGCTGGTGGAGGGCTTCAACAACCGCCTCTTTCTCCGCGCCACCACCGCCGACGGGCGGCTGCTGGAAGGCGTGACGCTCAACGTGCGGCGCCTGTGGGAGCCCGCTGACACCGGCACCGACGCGTCCGTCGACGAAGACGGCGTGGCCAGCCTCCAGCTCGACCCCGGCCCGCCGGTGAACATCATCATCCCGGCGCTCCCCTTCCGACCGCCTCCGCCCACGCCGAAGCTGACGCGCAGCAACCTCGAGGAGCGCCTCGAAGGAGACGTGACGCTCGCCGACCGCCTCACCTTCGACCGACTTCAGGCGAAGCTGGAGCGCTGCACGCGGCTGGTCATCGACGGGGAGGGCGGCGTGGAGGCCTCGCTGCTGGTCAACGCCGCGGGCAAGGTGACCGCGGTCACCACCGACGAGGGCCGCTTGAGCGCCTGCGTGAAGCAGACGCTGTTGGAGGCGGGCTTCGGAGCGGGCCGCGAGCGCTTCTTCGACGTGACCTTCCGCTTCGACGACAGCGAACTGCCGGGCCTCCGCGCCGAGCTCGACGCCGCGCCGGAGGTGCCCGGCTCGACGGGGCCCTGGCCGACGCGCTGCTCGACGCCCGCGACTGCCTGCCGGCCAGCGTCAAGCCCGGCGCGCTTCCCCGGGTGTTGAAGTGGCAGCTCCGCGGCCGCGCGGTGGAGCTCAGCTGGGGCACCGCGCCCGGCGACGCCCACCTCGCGGCCTCCGCCGGCTGCATCACCTCGCGCGTCAAGGGCTTCACCCTGCCGAAGGGCGACGATGAGAGCGCCCTCACGGACGCCATCGGCGTGGCGCACCTCGCCGTCTTCGCGCCCGGGAAATACGAAGCGCTGCGCCCCCAGGACACCGTCCTCACCGGCTACGAGCTGCTGGTCACCGCGCGACGGGACAACGAGCGCTTCGGCAGCACCCGGGTTCGCCTGCAGCCCGGGCGGGTCCCCGACCTCCGCCTGCGGAGCAGCGCCCAGCTGCTCGCGCCCGGCGAAGAGGTGACGGTGCAGCTGCTGCGCGGCCCCGACTACACGGGTGAGCTGCCCGAGAAGCTGACGCTGCAGAAGGGCTACGAGCAGCTCGAGGCCCCCGTGGCCAGCGAGACGCGCGAGGCGACGTTCAAGATTCCCGCGAGCTGGCAGGGCTGGGCGTCTGTCTCCTACGGCGGCGCGGCGACCTACGTCTTCGTGCGACCGACCACGGCGCTGACGGTGAAGGTCACCCCCGAGAAGTCGCGCTACGCCCCGGGGCAGGTGGCGCAGCTGGGCATCGAGACGACGGTGGGCGGCCGGGGGAGCGCCGCCGCGGTGGGGCTCTTCGGCGTCGATGAGTCGCTCGCGCAGCTCACCCCGCTGCCCGGGAGCGACGAGCTGGCGGGGCTGCGCCCGAACGCCACCGGCGAGTCAGCCTTCGGCGCGCTCGACGCCCAGGCGCTCACCCTGGGCCGAATCCGCGGCGCCAACGCCGCCGCGGCCACCCTGGCGCGCATCTCCGCGATTCCCCCGGCGCCGGCCGTGGAGGGCGTCAGCAGCGTCACCGGGAGCACCGTCTTCGACCCCAACGAGGCGCTGGTCGACCGCTTCTACCTCGCGCTGGGCGAGCTCTCCGCGAGGGTGCGGACGTGGGAGCGCGAGGCGCCGACGGGCGAGAAGCTGACGCCGGGCACGGTGGCGAAACTGTGGAGCGCCTCCCTCGACGCGCTCCAGTCGAAGCAGACGCCGGCGGACGACGCGTGGGGCCGGAGGCTGCGGCTGCATCGATTGCCCTCCGACCTGCTGGCGCTCACCGCGCCCAGGGAGCTGGTCGTCGACGGGACGCGGTTGCCGGAAGACCTCGAGAACTGGTCGCAGTGGGTCGCGAAGGAGAAACCATGAAGAAGGTCCTCGTCTTCGGCCTCACCGGCCTCGCCATCGTCGGGTTGCTGTGGAGCGCCTTGAACGCCTCCAGGCACGCGCCGGCGGCGCTGGCGGACCGCCGCTCCGCCCCCATGAAGTCACTCCGGGCCTTCGACGCGGACAACGCCTACGCCGTCGAGGAGGCAGCCCCCATGGCGCCGCCACCGCCGACACCGGACCTCCAGCGCTCCATCGGCGACCTGAAGGGGCTCGGGGCGCGCGGGAGCGGCGTGGGCGGCGGCGGCTACGGCTCGGGCGCCGCGCCCGCAGCGAAGCGGAAGAGCCTGGCGGCCCCCATCTCCGCGCCCGCGGAGGCGGAGCTCAGCGACGAGGGGCAGCCGGCCACGCGCGCGTGGTTCCCCGAGACCTTCCTCTTCGAGCCGCTGGTGGTGACCGACGCCGAAGGGCGCGCCAACGTGCCGGTGAAGGTGCCCGACCGCCTCACCACCTGGCGGGTGCTGGCGCTGGCGCACGCCCGGGAAGGGAGCCAGGCCGGCGACGTCACCAGCTTCCTGGGCACGCTCCCCGCCTACGTCGACGCGGTCACCCCGCCCTTCCTCTACGCCGGCGACGTGGTGAAGCTGCCGGTGCAGGTGGTGAACACCACCGACGCCCCGCTCAGCACCGCCTTGTCGTACGCCGCCACCGGCGCGACGCTCTCCTCCACCGGCGGCGCGGTGCAGGTCCCGCCGGGGAGCGACGTGACGCAGTTCGTGACGCTCACCACCAGCCGACCCGGCAGCGCCACCTTCCGGGCGCAGCTCTCGGGCACCGACGCGGTCGAGAAGCGCCTCGAGCTCAAGCCGCAGGGCCGCCGCGAGGTGCAGTCGAAGGCCGGCACCCTCGCCGCGCCCCGCACCTTCACCCTCACCGGGCCCCTCGACACCGTGGCCGGCACGGAGGCGGTGCGGATGAAGGTGTTCCCCGGCGCGCTGGGCCTGCTGCGCAGCGAGCTCTCGGCGGCGCCCTGGCGCGGCGGGGCCGCGGAAGACGCCTACCTGCTGCAGCTGTTGGGCGAC
>CALNBU010000697.1 GCA_937875615.1 uncultured Archangium sp. | reverse complement strand
CCTCGGGTTCACCATCAGCCGCAGGTAGCTGGCGGCGTCCTTCACTTCGGCGCGCTCGTAGAAGCTGCGGCCCGACACCAGCACGTAGGGCACCCGGAGCAACCGGAAGGTCTCTTCCAGCACGCGGCTCTGCGCGTTGGTGCGGAAGAAGACGGCCATCTGGTCGTAGTCGCAGACGCCGTCGCGCCGCAGGCCGTGGATCTGCGCCGCCACCTCCTGCGCCTCGCCGCGCTCGTCGCGGGCGACGATCAGCCCCAGCGGCTCGCCCTTCGCGCGGGCGCTCCACAGCTTCTTGGCCATGCGGCGCCGGTTCTTCGCGATGACCGCGTGCGCGGCCTCGAGGATGGTCTGGTCGCTGCGGTAGTTCTGCTCGAGCTTCACCACCTTGCAGCCCGGGTACTCGGCGGGGAAGTTGAGGATGTTGTCCACCTCGGCGCCGCGCCAGCGGTAGATGCTCTGGTCGTCGTCGCCCACCACCACCAGGTTCGCGGGGTACCGACCGTCGGGCGGCGCCAGCAGCCGGAGCAGCGCGTACTGCACCGGGTTGGTGTCCTGGAACTCGTCGACCAGCACGTGGTGGAAGCGGTTCTGGTAGTGCCGCCGCACCTCTTCGTTGTGCCGCAGGAGGTGCACCAGCAGCAGCAGCAGGTCTCCGAAGTCGACCGCGTTGGCGGCGCGGAGCATCGACTGGTACTTGCGGTACACGCGCTGCAGCGTCTGCCGCTTCGGGTCGCCGTCGACCTCCATGTCGTCGGGGAGCCGGCCCTGGTTCTTCTCGCCATCGATCTTCGAGAGCAGCTCCCGCGGCGTGACGCTGGCCACGTCGATGCCCACCTCGCGGATGGCCCGGCGCACCACCTGCAACTGGTCGCCGTCGTCGTAGATGACGAAGTTGCGCGCCAGCCCGACGTGCTCGGCCTCGCGGCGGAGAATCAACGCCGAGGCGGAGTGGAAGGTGCTGACGGTGAGGCCCTGCGCGGCGGGCCCGAGGAGGTGCTCGAGGCGCTCGCGCATCTCGCGCGCGGCCTTGTTGGTGAAGGTGACCGCCAGCACCCGGTACGCGGGGACCTGGCGCTCGCGCACCAGCGCGGCGATGCGACGGGTGATGACGCGCGTCTTGCCGGAGCCGGCGCCGGCCAGCACCAGCAGCGGCCCGCCCTCGTGCACCACCGCCTCGCGCTGAGGCTCGTTCAGGTCAGCCAGCAGATCTTCCACGGCGGTGCGGCAAGAACCACGGTGGCGAGGGCAGGTCAACCGCCGTCAAAGCCGTGCGTGCTCCACCCACGCCGGTTACGCCTCTCGCCTCTCTCTCGAAAGGAACGCATCTGATGCAGCTCGACCTCGGCCCGGTGGTGCTCGGCGGCAACGTCTTCGGCTGGACTGTGACCTCGCAGTCCGACGCCTTCCGAATCCTCGACGCCTTCCTCGACGGCGGCGGCAGGTCCATCGACACCGCCGACTCCTACGTGGCGTGGATGCCCGGCAACCAGGGCGGAGAGAGCGAGGCGCTCATCGGGCAGTGGCTCGCCGCGCGGAAGAACCGCCACCAGGTGCACCTCGCCACCAAGGTGGGCATGTGGGCGCGGCAGCCGGGCCTCTCACCGAAGAACCTCCGCGAGGCCATCGAGGGCTCGCTCCGACGGCTGCAGACCGACGCCGTCGACCTCTACTACGCCCACCAGGACGACGAGTCGGTACCGCAGCACGAGAGCCTCGCGACCTTCGACGCGCTGGTGAAGGAGGGCAAGGTGCGGGCGCTGGGGGCCTCCAACTTCTCCGCCGCGCGCCTGACCTCGGCCCTGGCGCTCGCCCGACAGCAGGGGCTGGAACCCTTCCGTTACGCGCAGGACCACTGGAACCTGGTGGAGCGCGGGCTGGAGACCACGCTGGTGCCCACCCTCGAGAAGGAGGGCCTGCGCGAGCTGCCCTACTTCTCGCTCGCGAAGGGCTTCCTCACCGGCAAGTACCGGCCGGGCGCGCAGGTCGACTCCGCGCGGGCGCAGGGCGCCGCGGCCTACCTCGAGCGCCCGGAGAACGTGGCGCTGCTCGGGGTCCTCGACGCGCTGGCCGCGACGCACCGGGTGTCGGTGGCGGCCATCTCGCTGGCGTGGCTGAGACACCAGCCGGTGGTGGCCGCGCCCATCGCCAGCGCGCGCACCGTGGAGCAGCTCGCGCCGCTCTTCGAGGCCGGCCGGGTGACGCTCTCGCCCGAAGAGCTGGCGCAGCTGTCAGCCGCGACCGCGCCGCCTCAGTAGCGCAGCGCGCCCAGCAGGTTGATGTAGTCGTCGGTCCACACCCGGGCGCCCGGCGGCACCACCACCGGCTGGAGCGCCAGGTCGGCGCGCAGCGGCGCGAACGACGCGTCGGCGAGCGCCTCGGCGGAGGGGATGAGCCCGCCGCCACACTCGGCCCGCAGCCCGACGGACTCCGCCAGCGCGCCCACCACCGGGCGCAGCTCGAACAGCCGGTTGGAGGCGTGGAAGACGAGCCGGCCCCCCGGCTGGAGGCGGCTCTTGTAGAGCGCCATCGCCTCCTTCGTCAGCAGGTGCGTGGGCACGAAGTCGCTGGAGAAGGCATCCAGCACCAGCGTGTCGAAGTGGCCCTCGGGGACGTCGGCGAGGGTGAGCCGGGCGTCGCCGATGACCACCGACGAGGACGCGGGCAGCTTCTCCATGAACCCGAAGTAGCTGCGGGCGATGTGCTCCACCTCGGGGTCCAGCTCGAAGAACTCCCACTGCTGCCCTTCACGGCTCCAGCCGGCGAGCCCGCCCGCCCCCAGGCCCACCACTCCCACCCGCGCACCGACGTGCGCCGAGTTGAGGTACTGCGCGATGTGCGAGGTCCGGTGGTAGTAGCCGCGGGGCACCCCGCGCTCGTCGAGCGCCTCGATGCCGTGCACGGTGTTGCCGTGCTGCAACCAGCGGTAGCCGTCTTCGTCTTTGACCGTGTGCAGGCCGTAGAAGGTGCGCACGCCGTACACCTGCAGCGCCACCTGCGCCCAGAACACCAGCACCACCAGCCCCACGAAGAGCGCCGTCACCGTGGCGCCCAGCGCCGCGCCCAACCGGTGGGCGCGCGCCCAGGCCGCGAGCTTCACGCGATCCCGATAGAGCAGCGCGCTCACCAGCACCACGCCCGCCAGCGCGTAGTCGAGGGCCGCCACCGCCACCCGCGCGAACAGCATCGGCACCAGCAGCGCGATGAGCGCGGTCCCCAGGAAGCCGCCCAGGGACATCGCGAAGTAGAAGCGGCCCAGCTGCGAGGGCTGCGCGGGCCGCAGCCGGACCAGGTTCCAGTGGCAGAGCAGACACGCCACGAAGAGCACCGCGGTGTGCGCCACCACCAGCGCCGGCTGAAGCCACGACTTCTGCCACTGGCCCAACCCGAAGGCGACGGCCGACAGCGCCAGCGCGCCCACCGACAGGCGCACCACCGCGCTCCACGGCGGCGTGACGCGGGCGAAGGTGATGACGAAGGTGAGCAGGTACACCGCCAGCGGCAGCGCCCACAGCAGGGGCATCGAGGCGTCCGCGGTGATGACGTTGGTCACCGCGGGCAACATGGTGGAGCCGCCGGCAGAGAAGAGCAGCCAGCCGGTGAAGGTCCCCTCGCCGGCGTGGGCCGGCGCGTCGGGCACCGCGGGCAGCGGCTGCGGGCGCCGAGGCCGGGCGATGAAGTGCAGCGCCGCGAAGACCACGTAGAGCCCGTACCAGAGGCCGAGCTGCACCCGCATACCCAGCAGCGGCTCCACCAGCAGCGGGTACACCACCAGCGCCGCCAGCGAGCCCACGTTGGAGACGCCGTAGAGGAAGTATGGGTCGAGCCGCGCCGGGTGCCCGCTCTGCGAGAACCAGCGCTGCGTGAGCACGCTGGTGGTGGACAGCACCAGGAAGGCCGGCGCCACCGAGAGGCTGAGCGAGGCCACCACCGCCAGCCACCGGGGCACGTCGAGCACCGGGTAGGCGAAGGGGAAGGTCAGCAGCGGCAGCAGCACCACCGCCGCGTGGAGCAGCTCGCCCCGGGGACCGGTCAGCGCCGGCCAGCGCGCCGCGCCCAGGTACCCCAGCAGCAGCAGCAGCTGGAAGAACATGAGCGAGGTGGTCCACACCGAGGCGCTGGAGCCGAAGAGCGGCTGGAGGTTGCGGGCCACCGCGAGCTCCCCGGTGAACATGAGGAACGCGCCCAGCACGGCGAGGCAGCGGTAGAGCCAGGAGATGAGGAGCGGAGAGCGGATGTCGGGTTGTTAGCCCAGCCGTCTTCGTGAAGTCCCGCTCATCCGACGCTGCCGGCGGCGTTCAACACGCCACGGCGCAGCAGCGTCGAGAGCGCCTGCTCGACCTCGTGCTCCGGCACGCCGGCGAGCGACGACAGCGCGACCAGGTCTTCTGCTTCGGGCACCGCGTCGAGCACCTTGAGCTGCGTCACCGTGGCCATGGGCGCGAAGAGCTGCGCGAGCTCTTCGTTGATTCGGAGCTTCTTCGGCTGGGCCAGCGCCTTCGAGAGCCGGTTGGCCTCTTCCTTGCGGAGCTGCGCCACCGTCTCGTCGAGCTGCTCGTAGAGCCAGCGGGCGTCGTCGGGCACGTCCACCCTGCAGAAGGAAAAGGAGCCCTCGCCGCGGCTGGCCAGCACCGCCTCCAGCGCGTACTGGCCCACCACCCGCATGCTGCCCTGCTGCGCCACCGCCGAGACCAGCTGCCCCTGAGAGACCTCCACTTCGTAGCGACCGAGCGGATCTTCCAGCTCCAGCCGGCCCTGGCAATCGAGCTCCGCCAGCGTGCGCAGCAGCCAGGCGGTGCCCACCAGGCGGCCGTCGAGCGCGACCGAGTTGCGGCGCGAGAGCGCGTTCCACACCGTGGCCCGGGGCCGCAGCAGCAGCTGCACGGTGTCCTGCAGCTCCTTCTGACGCATGGGCTTGTGCAGGTAGGCGCGCGCGCCGGCCCGGGCCACCTTCAGCGTGTCGACCGCCTGGGCGTGCCCGGAGAGGAAGAGCACCGACACCTCGCGCAGCTCGACGTCGGCCTTGAGCGCGCGCAGCAACCCCCAGCCATCGAGGCCCGGCAGCATCAGGTCGGCGATGACCACGTCCCACGGCTGCCCGGGCATCATCCGGAGCGCCTCCTGGCCATCGCCCACGCTGTCGGTGACGCACCCCAGCGCCTGCAGTTGCTTGAGCAGCAGCACCCGCACCGCGTCTTCGTCCTCGACCACCAGCACCCGCGGCTTGTAGCCGTTGACCTGCGGCACGCCGTGCGCCGGCGTGGCCAGCCCCTCCTCGAAGTGCACCGGGCCGTCCTCCAACTCGAGGAACGCCTCCAGGGCCTTCTCGCCCTTGCGCGAGCCGACCTGGGCGTGGCGGAGCAGACCGTCGACGAAGCTGGCGCGGCCCTCGAAGGGGGTCCCTTCGTAGACCGTGGCGGTGCCGGTGAGCCGGGCGCGGCCGGCCCAGGCCAGCACCCGGGTCTTCATGGTGCCCATCTGCACCTGGCTGCGCTCGCACTCATCGACCAGCTCGTGGGCGCGGGTGGCGACGTCGCGCGTGAAGGGGAACTGCCAGAGGTCCGTGGACCCCACCCGGAACCAGTCGAGCACCCGGGGCACGACGAAGGCGCTCAGCACCCCGGCCACCGGAACCTTGAAGGTCTCGCCGCTGGCCCGCAGCGACAGCACCACCTGTCTCCCGCTGCGCCGCGGGAGCGCCTCGCCCACCACCACCAGGTCGGGCTGGAGCGCCCGGGTCAGCGCCACC
>CALNBU010000696.1 GCA_937875615.1 uncultured Archangium sp. | reverse complement strand
GTCCGCCCGCCGGACCCCGCGGCGCGGGTGGGCGCGCTGTCGGGCGGGAACCAGCAGAAGCTGGTGGTGGGCCGGGAGCTGTCCTTCTCGCCGCGCCTGCTGGTGGTGGTGCAGCCCACGCGCGGGCTCGACCTGGCGGCGGTGGCGGCGGTGCGGGGCCGGCTCCGCGCGCAGCGGCGGCTGGGGTGCGCGGTGGTGCTGGTGTCCCTCGACCTCGACGAGGTCCTGGAGCTGAGCGACCGCGTGGTGGTGTTGTACGGCGGCCAGGTCACCGGCGCCTTCGACCGCGCGGACTTCGACGAGCGCCGCATCGGCCGGCGGATGCTGGGAGCGGCCGATGCGTAGGGCCCTGCCCAGCGTGCTCTCGGTGCTGGCCGCCATCGCGGTGTGCTTCGTGGCGGCGGGCCTCACCCGCGGCTTCGACACCGCCGCCGAGGCCTTCCTGGCGATGCTGTACGGCGCCTTCGGCGACTGGCCGCGCTACCTCGAGACGGGCAACGCGGCGGCGGTGCTGCGCCCGCTGGGCGAGTCAGCCACCAAGGCGGCCATCCTCACCTTCACCGGGCTGTCGGTGGCGGTGGCCTTCCGCGTGGGGCTCTTCAACATCGGGGCGCAGGGCCAGCTGGTGGTGGGCGCGCTGACGGCGGCGGTGCTGGGCGCGCAGGTGCAGCTCCCCGCGGTGCTGCACCTGCCGCTGTGCCTCGCGGGCGCGGCGCTGGCCGGGGCGCTGTGGGCGCTGCTGCCGGCGTGGCTCAAGCTCCGCCGCGGCGTGCACGAGGTCATCAGCACCATCATGCTCAACTGGGTGGCGGTCAGCCTGGTCGACAACTGGCTGGTCACCGGGCCGCTGCGCGCCAGCGCCGCGGGCAGCAACTCCATCTCCGGCACCGACGAGATTCTGCCCACCGCCGCGCTGCCCCGGCTGCTGCCGGAGAGCTCCCGCCTGCACCTGGGCATCGTGCTCGCCGCGCTGGCCGCGGTGGTGACCTGGCTGTTCCTCACCCGCTTCGTGCGCGGCTTCGAGTGGAAGGTCATCGGGCTCTCGCCCGAGGCGGCGCGCGCGGCCGGGGTCGGGGTCTCGCGCGGGCTCTTCTCGGCCATGCTGCTGGCGGGCGCCTTCGCGGGCCTCGGCGGCGCGGTGTTGATACTCGGCACCGAGTACAAGTACCCGGCGGCCCTGGGCGCGCCGTGGGGCTTCGACGGCATCGCCATGGCGCTCATCGGCCAGGGGCACCCGCTGGGCGTGCTGGGCACCTCCACCTTCTTCGGCGGGCTGCGCGCCGGCGGCACCCGCATGCAGCTCTTCGGCGTCCACCGGAGCTTCCCCGAGCTGATGCAGGGCCTCGCGCTGCTGTTCATCGCCGCGCGGCTGCTGTGGGACCGGCTGTTGCGCCGCGTCGGGAGCGCGCCGCGATGATGCTGGCGCTCCTCTCGTCGGTGCTAGACGCCGCGCCGCCGCTGGTCTTCGCCGCGCTGGGCGCCACGGTGTCGGAGCGCGCGGGCGTGGTGAACGTGGGCGTGGAGGGCATGATGCGCGCTGGGGCCTTCGCCGCCGCCGTCGCCGCGCTGGCCCTGCCGACGCCGGTGGGCGTGCTGGTGGGCATGGCCGCGGGGGCCGCCGTGGCCGCGGTGCACGGGTGGCTGTCGATTCGCGCCCGCGCCGACCAGGTGGTGTCAGGCATGGCCCTCAACCTGGTGATGCTGGCCCTGGGCACCTTCCTGCTGGAGGCGTGGTTCAACTCCCCTTCGTCCACGCCCTCCATCACCCAGCTCCCGCTGTGGGGAGGCCACTCGCCGTTGACCTGGCTGGCGCTGGCGCTGCCCTTCGTGGTGCACCTGCTGGTGGCGCGCACCCCGTGGGGCCTGCGGCTGCGCGCTGCGGGCGAGAAGCCCCAGGCGGTGGCGGCGATGGGCGTGCGCGTCAACGCGCTGCGCTTCGGCGCGGTGGTGCTCTCGGGCGCGCTGGCCGGGCTGGGCGGCGCGGCGCTGAGCTGCGCCACGCTGGACCGCTTCGAGCACCACATGCCCTCGGGCCTGGGCTTCATGGCGGTGGCGGCGATGGTCTTCGGCCGGTGGACGCCGCTGGGCGCTGCGGGCGCGGCCACCTTCTTCGCCTTCGGCAACGCGCTGCGCATCAGCCTCACCTCGTCGGCGCCGCAGCTCGCGGAGCTGGTGCCACGCGGCGTGCTGATGGCGCTGCCCTACGCGCTGACGTTGCTGGTGCTGTCAGTTCAGGGAGGCCGCAACGTGGCGCCCGCGGCGCTGGGCCAGCCGTACGACGCCGAGCTGCGGTGACGCGGCGCGTCCCGGGGCGGGTGAGAAAGCCCAACTGAAAGCCGATAGAAGAACCCCGCGCTTTACACCTCCAACCCGAAGTGAGAGCTAAACACCCATGTCAACCATCACCACGAACCTGACCTCCAATAAGCCTCTCCTCTCGTGGGTCTCGGAGATGGTCGCGCTCTGCGAGCCCGACGACGTGGTCTTCTGTGACGGCTCCGAGGAAGAGCGGGTGCGCCTCACCGAGTACGCGGTGAGCAAGGGCATCCTGAAGCCGCTCAACCAGGAGAAGCACCCCGGCTGCTACCTCCACCGCAGCGACCCCAACGACGTGGCGCGCGTGGAGCACCTCACCTTCATCTGCACGCCCAAGAAGGAGGACGCCGGCCCCACCAACAACTGGAAGGCGCCCGACGAGGCGTACACGCTGCTGCGCGGCCTCTTCAAGGGCAGCATGAAGGGCCGCACCATGTACGTGGTGCCGTATTGCATGGGGCCCATCGGCTCCGAGCACTCGAAGATCGGCATCGAGCTGACCGACTCGGTCTACGTGGCGCTCAACATGCAGATCATGACCCGCATGGGCAAGCCGGCGCTCGACATGCTGGGCGAGAGCCCGGAGTTCAACCGCGGCCTGCACTGCACCGGCGACCTGAGCCCCGACCGCCGCTACATCTGCCACTTCCCCCAGGACAACGCCATCTGGAGCTTCGGCTCGGGCTACGGCGGCAACGCGCTGCTGGGCAAGAAGTGCCTCGCGCTGCGCATCGGCAGCTACCTGGGCCGCAACGAGGGCTGGCTCGCCGAGCACATGTTGATCCTCGGCGTCGAGGACCCCGACGGCAACAAGACCTACGTGGCGGCGGCCTTCCCGTCGGCCTGCGGCAAGACCAACTTCGCGATGATGATTCCGCCCCGCCGCTTCGACGGCTGGCGCGTGTACACGGTGGGCGACGACATCGCCTGGCTGCGCGTGGGTGAAGACGGCCGGCTGTGGGCGGTGAACCCCGAGAACGGCTACTTCGGCGTCGCGCCGGGGACCAACTACAAGACAAACCCCAACGCGATGAAGTCCATCGAGAAGAACACCATCTTCACCAACGTAGCGGTGACGACGGACGGCGACGTGTGGTGGGAGGGCCTCGACGGCGAGGTGCCCGAGGAGCTGACCGACTGGAAGGGTCAGCCCTGGAAGAAGGGCAGCAAGGACAAGGCCGCGCACCCCAACTCCCGCTTCACCGCGCCGGCGGCCAACAACCCCATGCTCTCGAGCCACGTCAACGACGCGCGGGGCGTGCCCATCTCGGCCATCATCTTCGGCGGCCGCCGCAGCAACACGGTGCCCCTGGTGATGCAGAGCTTCAACTGGGCGCACGGCGTGTACCTGGGCAGCACCATGGCCTCCGAGACCACGGCCGCCGCCACCGGCGCGCAGGGCGTGGTGCGCCGCGACCCGATGGCCATGCTGCCCTTCGCCGGCTACAACATGGCCGACTACTTCCAGCACTGGCTCGACATGCAGAAGCGGGTGCCCTACCCGCCCAAGATCTTCCTCGTGAACTGGTTCCGCAAGGACACCGAGGGCAAGTTCCTCTGGCCCGGCTACGGCGACAACATGCGGGTGCTCAAGTGGATCCTCGACCGCGCGCAGGGGAAGGTCGGCGCGCAGGAGACGCTCTTCGGCTGGGTGCCCAAGCAGGGTCACATCGACCTCTCGGGCCTCGACATCTCCGCGGACCGCGTCGACGAGGCCACGCACATCGACGAGCAGGAGTGGAAGACCGAGCTCGAGAGCCAGGCGGAGTTCTACGCGCAGTTCGGTGAGCGCCTGCCGAAGACGCTGGAGCTCATCCGACAGCAGCTGCTCTCCCGCGTCAGCTGAGCGCGACACGCGGCAACTCGCGGCTCACCCCGCGTAACGCATGGAGTAGAGTCGAGCGCTCCATGCGTTGTTTCCTGCTGCTGCTGGCGCTGACGTCCGCGCTCTCCGCCCGCGCTGAAAACCCCAGGGCCACCGCCCTGGCCCGCGAGGCCGAGCGGCTCTACCAGGCCTTCAAGTACAAGGAGGCCGCGGAGAAGCTGCGCGAGGCGTGGGACGCCGAGCCACAACCTCGCTACCTCTACAACATCGCGCGCGCCTACGACCAGGCGGGGGACCTCGAGCAGTCGCTCGACTACTACCGTGAGTACACCGCCCTGCCCTCGCGCGACGCGGAGCCGGACCTGGTGAAGAAGGCCAACCTGGCCATGGACCGGCTCCGCACCATCCTCGCCAGACAGAAGGTCGAGCGGGAGCGCAGCGACGCCGAGAAGGCCCAGCTCTCGCGCGACGCGAAGGACGCCGAGGCGCGCGCAGAGGCAGAGGCCGCCGAGGCCCGACGGCAGCGCCGGGAGGCCGAAGTGAAGGAGAAGGAGCGCCGGGACGCCGCCGAGGCCCAGGGCAACGTGCGGAAGCTGGCGGCCTTCGGCACCGGAGGCCTCGCGGCCGCGGCGCTCGGCACCTCGCTGGTCACCGGCATCATCGCCGCGGTGAACCGGGGTGAGTTCATCGCCGCCACCACCCTCGAAGACAAGCGCGCGCTCGAAGAGGAGACGCGCATCGCGGCGGGCATCTGCGACGTCTCGCTGCTGGTGGGCCTGGCGGCGGGCGTCGCGGCGGTGCTGCTCTACCCGAAGGGCGAAGAGCCGGCGACCGGCGTGAAGGTGGTGCTGGGCCCCTCGCCCGGCGGTGGCTTCGTCGGGGTCGGAGGGTCCTTCTGATGCGCGCGCTCACCCTGGGCGCACTGCTGGCGTGCTCGTGCAGCTTCACCGTGGCCGGGGACTTCACCGACTGCGCCGTCGACAACGAGTGCGGCGCGGCGGGCATCTGCAGCGCCGGCTACTGCCTGCCGCTGCCCGAAGGGTGCCGCCGCTTCGACGTGACCGGCGGCGACAACGACCCCTCGCGCACCGAGGGCAGCGTGCCCCTGGCCGCGCTGCTGCCGCTGACCCGCGAGGACGGCACCAGCGACGACTCCGAGGGCGCGGGCCTCGACGCCTTCGCCCTCGC
>CALNBU010000695.1 GCA_937875615.1 uncultured Archangium sp. | reverse complement strand
CCGAGATCTACACTCTTTCCCTACACGACGCTCTTCCGATCTCTCACAGCCGGCGGCCTCGGCCGCGGTGCCGCCGCCGCTGGCACCTGCGCCGGGCCCCTGCGGGCCGAGGAGCTCGCCGACGCACCCTGCGCCGAACAGACCGAGCAGACCGAAGAGCGCGAGCCTGGGCATCAGACGCCCTCCATGGGCCGGGTGCCGAACCGACCGAAGGTGTTGCTGGTGGCGCCGAAGGCCTGATGAATGCGGACGAAGAGGTCGCCCGCCGTCTGGTTCTTGCCGTCGACGTGACCGCCGGGGTTGAGCGCGCCGCCCAGGCGCCCGCCGAGCAGCACCGGCATGTCGACGGCGTTGTGCGCCTCGGAGTCGGCGATGTCGCTGCCGTAGAACACCGCGCTGCGGTCGATGAGGGGCGTGCCATCGGCGTCGGCGGTGTCGGCCAGGCGCTGCACCAGGTGGGCGTAGACGCCCACCTGCCACGCGTCGATGGTGCCCTTGGCCTCGCGGCGCGCCGGGTCGTGCCCGTGGTGAGACGCGTCGCCGTGGTGGGAGTACGCCACGCCCCCCACGGTGAAGTTCATGGGGCTGACGCCCTGCCCCAGCATGAGCGTCACCGAGCGGGTGGCGTCACACTGGAAGCCGCGCGCGATGAGCTCGCACAGCAGGTGCACGTAGCGGTCGCGGTCGACCGGGATGCCCGTCACCGGCGTGCTGCGGTCGCACGACGCCGCGGGCGAACTGGAGACCGGCGCGGTGAGGGCGTCGAGCTCCCGCTCAATCTGCCGCACCCCCGAGAGGTACTCCTCGATGCGAAGCTGGTCCTGGCTGCTGACGCGCGGGCGCAGCGCGGCGGCGTGCCCCTTGAGCAGGTCCACCACCCGGCGCCGGCGCGCGGCCTCCTTCAGCGCCGCCGCCGATGGCCCGCTCGCTCCACCGCCGCCGCTCGCCGCCCCGAAGAGGCGCTCGAACACCACCTGCGGGTGGTAGAAGTTGGCCTGCGTGGTGCCGCTGGAGACCGACACCCGGCACGACTCCGAGTCCTGGCAGCGGTCCTGCCGGTCTTCTCCGTTGGGCGCGGTGTAGATGCCCGCGGAGTCGGGGACGATCTGCGAAGGCCAGTAGTAGCCGTTGTTCTCGATGCTCAGGTTCAACGTCGGCAGCCGCACCTGCGCCTCCGTCAACTGGCCGATGGCCTGGTCCAGCGAGGTGGCGCCCACGAAGGTGTCCGACGCGGTGAGAAAGCAGGTCTGCCCGCCCCCGTGGCTGTTCATGCCGTCGGTGGGCCCCAGCCGCGTATTGGAGAGAATCGAGGTGTGCGCCAGCACCGGCGCCAGGGGCCGCAGCGACAGCGGCAGCGCCACATCTCGGCCGTAGGTGGCAGGCTTCCACAACGAGGGCACCACGCCGTTGGGCGCGAAGATGCCCACGAAGCGCAGCGGCGCCGCCGACTGGGCGCGGGCCACCCGCGGTCGGAACGCCTCCAACACCGGCAACGTCGCCAGCAGCCCCAGCAGCTCTCGTCGGGTGTGCTTCATGTCGCACGCTGCTCAGCAAGAGTCGAACCGCCCTCCGGCCCCCGCGCCCGGGCCAGCCACGGGCCGTCGGCGCGCGCCACGAGAGGCAACCGCTGCGCAACCTGCGCACCCCCGGACCGGAGGCCGCTCCCGGGCCAGAATGATCCACCGCCCCCGCTGTCACGCCGCCGCCGCCCACGGCTGACAAATTGTCAGCCAGCGGCCTCGATAGCGCGCCTCAATCTATTGAAAATACTAAGAAAACAGTGGCACCGGGCTTGCTGTTTGCGGCCCACCGTGGAACTCGTCTTCAAGCGACATTTCTGGGTCGTCCACCTCCTCTTCATGTTGGCGGTGGCGTGGCTCGTCGCGCGCACGGCCAACGCCTTTCTCGAGGTGCAGCTGCTGCCGCTGCCCACGGGCAGGGCGAAGAGTGCGGGGCCGGCCAAGCGCGTCACCCCGGTGACCCAGCTGAGCCTGGAGCGCGTGGCGAAGGCCCTGGGGCTCCCGGTGCCCAAGGAGCCGGACGTCATCGAGCCCGAGGAGCAGAAGATCGACCTCAACTCCGAGCCGGTGCGCAGCACGCTGCGGCTCAAGCTGTTGGGCACGCTGGTGAGCGAGAACATGCCCGACTGGTCGGTGGCCTCCATCCAGGACGTGGTGACGCTCAAGACCGCGACCTACATGGCGCACGATCTGCTGCAGAACGCAGAGATCGTGGAGATCGAGCGCGAGCGGGTGATCATCATCAACAACAACCGCAAGGAGTTCATCGACGGCAGCGGCGAGGCCGGCCAGGCCCCGGTGGCCGTGGCGCCCCCGCCTCCCCGCGGCGAAACGAAGGAGAAGTCGACCCTCGGAGACGGCGTGAAGCAGCTGGCCGAGAACGAGTACGAGATTCCCCGCGCGGAGATCGACAAGACGCTGGCCAACCTCAACGACGTGGCGATGCAGGCGCGCATCGTGCCCGCCTTCAAGGACGGCGTGGCGCAGGGCTTCAAGCTCTTCTCCATCCGCCCCGACTCCATCTACTCGAAGATCGGCGTGCAGAACGGCGACGTCATCAAGCGCATCAACGGCTTCGACCTCAACAGCCCCGAGAAGGCGCTCGAAATCTATTCCAAGCTCAAGGAGAGCTCGCGCATCGACATCGAGGTCGAACGTAACGGCGCCGCTGTCCGCAAGACCTACAACGTCAGGTGAATCAAGCTTCCATGAACCGCACACTCTTCACGCTGCTGGCGCTCGCTCCTCTGCTGTCTCTCGCGCAGGCGCCCAAACCGACGTCCACCACCGGCGCCGTCTCGCCGAAGAAACCCTCGTGCGAGGAGCAACGCCGCAAGGGCAAGTACAACATCTACTTCGACAAGGTCGAGATCGAGAAGCTGGTGCAGACGGTGTCAGACGTCACCTGTCGCACCTTCATCCTCCCGGAGAACATCCGCGGGAAGATCTCCATCATCGGCCCGGAGAACGGCAAGGTCGAGGTCAACGCCGACCAGTTCTACGCCGCGTTCCTCGCCGCCCTCGATTCGAACTCCCTCGCCGTCTACGAGCAGGGGAAGTTCATGAAGATCGTGGACAAGCAGCGGGCCAAGCAGTTCCCCATCCCCACCGTCACCGATCCCGACCAGCCGTACACCATGAACGAGCAGATGGTGACGCGCATCTTCAAGGTGCGGAACGTGGAGGTCGAGGCGGTGCGCGGCGTGCTCCAGCAGCTCGTCTCTCCGTCGGGCGACACCATCCCCTTCCAGCCCGACACCATCATCATCAACGATCTCGGCTCCAACATGCACCGCCTCGAGAAGGTGCTCGCGCAGCTCGACTCGCGCTCGGCCGCCGACGAGATCCGCGTGGTGCAGATCGAGTACGCCACCGCGCAGGAGGTGGCCGACAAGATCCAGAAGCTCTTCGAGAACAAGGCCGCCAAGCCAGGTCAGAAGCCGGGCCTCGCCGCGGCGCCGCCCCCGGCGGCCAACGGTCAGGAGGCGGGTAAAAGTGACAGCTCGTCCTCCGGCGGCGTCGCCACGCTGACGCAGATCATCCCCGACGAGCGCACCAACAAGCTCATCGTCATCGCCAGCGCCGCCGGCTTCGACCGCATCCTCGCGCTGGTGAAGGAGATCGACATCCCCATCTCCGGTGAGGGCCGCATCAACGTCTACTACCTCGAGAACGCCAGCGCCGAAGACGTGGCCTCGACGCTGCAGACGCTCGCGCAGGGGACCGCCAACAAGCCGCGCGTCGGCGCCGCGCCGGCCAAGGCCGCGCCCGCCGGTGGCAGCGGCGCCGCGGAGCTGTTCTCGGGTGAGGTGAAGGTGAGCGCCGACAAGGCCACCAACTCCCTGGTGATCATCGCCAGCCAGTCCGACTACCGCAGCCTGATGCGGGTCATCGAGAAGCTCGACGTGCGCCGTCGGCAGGTCTTCGTGGAGGCGGTCATCATGGAGGTCAACCTCGACCGCAACTCCGACCTCGGCATCAACCTCCACACCGGCGTGCCGGTCACCGACGCCAGCGGCAACAGCATGCCGCTGTTCTTCGGCACCAAGTACGGCGGCGGCACCGGCCTGCCGCCCAGCACCTCGATCCTGAACCTCGCCAGCCTCGGCGGCTTCCTCGCCGGCCTGCAGGGCCCCTCGATGAGCCTGGGCAGCCTCACCATTCCCCAGTTCGGCATCGTGCTGAACGCGCTGCAGAAGTCGAGCGACGTGAACGTGCTCTCGACGCCCCACATCCTCACCACCGACAACGAAGAGGCGGAGATCACCGTGGGTCAGAACGTGCCCTTCCAGTCGGGCTTCTCCGCCGGCATGGGCGGTCTCAGCAGTCTCAGCGGTCTCAGCAGCCTGACGGGGGCCACCGGCCTCAACACCGGCCTCGGCACCAGCCTGGGTGGGATGACCGGCCTGGGTATGGGCATGGGCAGCGCCTTCGGCAGCATCCAGCGCCAGAACGTCGACCTGAAGCTCACCGTGAAGCCGCAGATCAACGAGAGCGACTACGTGCGCCTGGTCATCAACGAGTCGACCGAAGAGATCGCCTCCAACGATCCCATCCTCGGGCCCACCACCAGCAAGCGCAGCGCGAAGACCACCGTGGTGGCCAAGGACCAGGAGACCGTGGTCATCGGCGGCATCATGCAGGACCGCATCGTCGAGTCGGTCTCGAAGACGCCCATCCTGGGAGACATCCCGCTGCTGGGGAACCTGTTCCGCCAGCAGACGCGCCGCAAGGTGAAGACCAACCTGCTGCTGTTCCTCACCCCGTACATCATCCGCGACGGCTCCGACTTCCGCCGCATCTTCGAGCGCAAGATGCGCGAGCGTCAGGAGTTCGTGGAGCAGTTCTACGGCGCGTCCACCGGCTACGACGTGGCCATCGACTTCGAGCGCAAGCCGGGGCCGCTCGCCCGCCTGGGCCAGATCGTCACGCGCGAGATGAACAAGATCGAGAACGGCGGGCCCGGCACCGGCACACGCCCGACATCATTGAGGTCACCGGGGCCGGGTTCACCCCCGGGGAAGACGTCACCATCGCCCTGGCCCACACCACCACTGAGGCCACCGCGGCCGGGACAGCCCGCGCCACCCTGGACCTGGGCGAACTGGCTGCCGGGGGCGCCGACATCCTCCTCATCGGCACAACCTCGGCCCGAGTGGTTGTGCGGCGGGTCCCATGAGCACACCCCACCAGTCAGGGGCGATGGGCGACGAGCTGACGAACATCCTCATGGTCGGGCTCGCGGCCCTCTTCGAACTCATCCTCGCCATCCGCGGCGCAGGCTCCGTCGCTGCGGATGGCGAGGATG
>CALNBU010000694.1 GCA_937875615.1 uncultured Archangium sp. | reverse complement strand
AGCAGGAAGATGGCGAGGGCCACATCAGCCCCGGGCGCGCTTCTTCGGCCTGGCGGAGACCTCGTCGGAGGCGGGCGCGCGCTTCGGCGGCTTGCGGACCGCGTCGGCCGGCGCGGCCTCGGCGGAGGCGGGCGGCGCGCTCCTGGCCAGCGAGGCCTTGAGCGCCTCCATCAGGTCCACCACCCGGGCGGTGGGCTCGGGGGCGGGGGTGAGCTCGACGGCCTCACCCTTCACCTTCGCGTCGAGCAGCGCGCGCAGCTTCTCGCGGTACTCGTCCTTGTACTGTCGGATGTCGAAGGTGGGCCTGGCCAGCGCGCCGATGAACTGCCTGGCCAGCGCCAGCTCCGCGTCGGTCACCACCGCCTCGGGGATGGGAATCTCGCTCAGCCCCTTCACTTCGTCGGCGTAGCGCAACTGCTGCATGACGATGGCTCCCTCGAGGGGGCGGAACAGCACCAGCTGTTGTTTGCCGCGGGCCACGTACTGCGCCACGGCGGCGTACTGGGCGTCGGCGAGCGCCGCGGCCAGCAGCGCGTAGGCGCGCTCGGCGCCCTTGTCGGGCCCGAGGTAGTAGCCGCTGTCGAAGAACAGCGGGTCGACCTGCGCGAGCGGAACGAACTCGGTGATGTTCATCGAGCGCGAGGTGGCCAGCTCCAGCTTCTCCAGCTCGGCGTCGTCGATGACGAGGTAGTGATCCTTCGTGTACTCGTAGCCCTTGACGATCTTGTCGCGGGGGACGATCTCCCCGGTCTCCGGGTCGAACATCTGCTGCTTGAGGCGGGTCTTCTTCTCGGCGTGCAGCTGATTGAAGGAGATCTTCCCGCTCGACTCGGTGGCGGAGAACACCTTCACGGGGATGTTCACCAGCCCGAAGCTGATGATCCCGGTTCCCATGGCTCTGGCGGTCATGGGCGGACCGTACAGCGACGCCGCTTCGTGTCGAAATGGCGGCCAGGCTGACGTTGGTCAAGGTGCGGTGAGCGCCGCAAATCGCAACGGCGGCGTCTGACCGGGGCAGGTACGCTTTCGCCGCGTGACGGCCGACGACATCGAGTTGGCGCTGGCCCAGCCCATCGAGCGCCCCTTCACCCGCGACGGCTGGGCCTTTGAGCTCAAGCTCGACGGCTTCCGGTTGTTGGCCGAGCGGATCCAGGGGCGGGTGCGGCTGTTGCTCCGGCGCGGTCGCGACGCCACCGCGCAGTTCCCCGAGATCGCCGCCTCGCTCGCGGCGGTGCCCGGCGGAGACTTCATCGTCGACGGGGAGCTGGTGGTGCAGGACGCCGCTGGCCGGCCCATCTTTCAGGATCTCTTGAAGCGAGGCTCCCTGAGCAGCCCGCGAGAAATCGAGGCCGCGCGGCGCGCGCATCCGGCGGCGTACTTCGTGTTCGACCTGCTGATGGACGACGGGGCGGATCTCCGTGGACTGCCGCTGCGCGCCCGCAAGGCGCACCTCGCGGCGCGGATCGCGAAGGCAGACCGGTTGGTGCCGGTGGACTTCGTCGAGCGCGACGGCGAAGCGCTGTTCGAGGTGGTGCGGGCCCAGCAACTGGAGGGACTGGTGGCGAAGGAGCTCGCCGCGCCCTACGTGGGCGGGCGGCGCGGCAGCTGGCTCAAGCTTCCGTTGCGGCACGTCGCCGACTTCGTGGTGGTGGGCTACGCCGACGACTGGAACGCGCTGTACCTCGCGGTGTGGAACGGCCACGCCTTTGTCTACGCGGGCAAGGTGGGGGCAGGCATCTCTCCCGGGGTGATGGCGCCGGTGAAGGCCCGTCTGGTCGAGGCGGTGGTGGCGGCGCCCGTCTTTGGCGGCGGGGTGAACGACGACGCTGACGCGGTGTGGGTGAGGCCAGCCCTGGTGGCGGAGGTGCGTTACAAGAACTGGCCCGAGCAACACGCGGTGCGCGAGCCGGTCTTCGTCCGCTGGCGCGAAGACAAGACGCCGGCCGAGTGCCACCTCCCCGCGCAGGGCGTGGTGTCGGCGCCGGTGCCTCGGCGGGCCGCGCCGGGGCGGGTGTCGAACGAAGAGAAGGTGCTCTTCCCCGACGACGGCATCACCAAGGGCGAGCTGGTCGACTACTACCGGCGCGTCTCGGCGTGGCTGTTGCCGTACCTGAAGGATCGCCCGCTGATGATGACGCGCTACCCCGACGGCATCCGCGGGAAGAACTTCTTCCAGAAGAGCGCGCCGCTGAAGTCGCCGTCCTTCGTGCGCACGGTGCGCCTGCGCAGCGACGAAGAGCAGCGCGACATCGAGCAGATCGTCTGTGACGATCTGCGCACGTTGGAGTGGTGTGCCAACCTGGCGACCCTGCCCCTGCATCTGCCGGCGGGGCGCGTGGGGGCGCTGGACCGCGCCGACTGGTGCGTCCTCGACTTTGATCCCAAGCAGGCGCCCTTCGAGCACGTGGTGGTGCTGGCCCGGTCGCTCCACGAGCGCTGCGAGCGCGCGGGGCTGCCGACGTTCGTGAAGACCAGCGGCTCATCGGGGCTGCATGTGTTGATCCCGCTGGCCGGGCAGCTCGACCACACCGGCGCGCGGCAGCTGGCGGAGCTGTTGGCGGCGCTGCTGGTGCAGCAGCACCCGGCGCTGGCGACCGTGGAGCGGGCGACGAAGAAGCGCGAGGCGAAGGTGTACGTGGACGCGCTGCAGAACGGCGCGGGGAAGCTCATCGCTGCGCCCTTCTGTGTGCGCGCGCTGCCCGGCGCGCCGGTGTCGATGCCGCTGCGCTGGGAGGAGGTGGCGCTGGGCCTCACGCCCCGACAGTTCACCATCAAGAACGCGCTCCACCGCCTCGAGGCGCTGGGAGATCCGATGGCGCCGGTGCTGACGCAGCAGGTGTCGATGGCCGACGCGCTGGCGCGCCTGGCGCGCTGAAGGGGCCGGGTCGACGGTGGTGGCCGCGCCTCAGCGGCCCTGGGCGATGCGCCGCACCGCGACGCCCGCCAGGTGCATCCCGAAGATGGAGGTGACGAAGGCCACCGAGCCGTCGATCTGGTTGCGGTGCTCGCAGGAGTGGTGCTCGTTCTCGCCGTGCGGACAGACGCACATGAAGCCGCCGTGGGCCTCGTCGTACTGGAGCTCGTGAGGATCTCTCCGCGGCTCGATGCTGAACACCGCGGTGATGCCGGTGGGGCGGTTGGTGTCGACGCCCCACTTGCGCTTGAGCAGCTTGCGCACGTCCTTCGCGAACGGGTCCATGTGCGTCTCGCACAGATCGTCCACGCGGATGTAGGTGGGATCGAGCCGCCCGGCCGCGCCCATCGAAGAGACGACGGGGAGCTTCCGCTGCACGCACTGGTTGAGCAGGTGCAGCTTGGCCTTCACGTTGTCGATGGCGTCGACCACGTAGTCCCAGTCGCCGTCGAGCAGCCGCTCGGCGGTCTCCTCGTTGTAGAACTCGACGATGGAGGTGATGCTGGCCTCCGGGTTGATGCTCTTGCAGCGCTGGGCCATCAGCTCGGCCTTGGGCTTGCCGACGGTGCTGGTGGTGGCGTGCAGCTGGCGGTTGGAGTTGGTGACGCACACCACGTCGAAGTCGACCAGGGTGAGGTGGCCCACGCCCGAGCGCACCAGCCCCTCCACCGCGTAGCTGCCGACGCCGCCCATGCCGAAGACGATGACCCGCGCGTCGGCCAGGCGCCGCATGCCTGCGTCTCCGATGAGGCGGCCGGTGCGGTCGAAGCGACGGTGGAGTCGGAAGGGCTTCCGGGGTGGCGCCTCGGGGACGGTGGCCGGGGTGGGGGAGTCGAGCTGCATGGGAAGTCCTTACTACAGCAACACCACCGTGGCGCCGTCGCCTCCCTCGCCAGCCTCTCCGGCGCGGAAGCTCTGCGCGTAGGGGGAGGTCTTGAGGAACTCGCGCAGCTCGCGCTTGATGGCGCCGGTGCCGTGGCCGTGCACCACCACCACCGCCTCGTCGCCCTGCCGGGTGGCGCGGTCGAGGAAGCTCTCCACGTTGCGCAGCGCCTCCTCCGCGCGCTGGCCGCGCACGTCGAGGCGGGGGCTGGCCAGCGTCAGCGGCGCGGCGGCCACCTGCGAGACGCGGCTCAGTCGCTCGGCCTTCTTGTCTCCGCCGGGGAACTTCGAGGGCGCCTTCTTCGTGGCGGGTGAGAGCTCGCTGACGGGCACCCGCATCTTCATCGCGCCGGCGGCGACCAGCGCGGTGTCTCCTGTGAGCTCGAGGAGCTCCACCTCGGCGTCCATCCCCCGGTGCCGCGCGCGGGCGCCCACCTTCAGCTCCAGCGGCTGCAGCGAGCGCACCTCGCCCTTCAGCTCCTGCCGGGTGTGGCGCTCGGCCACCGTCTGCTCGTTGACGCGCGCGGTGAGGTCCGCCGCCGCCAGCTTCGCCGCCTTCAGCGCCTGCTCGCTCTCCAGCTTCTCCACCAGGGTGCGCAGCTGTCCGCGCGCGAACTCCAGCTCGGCGCGCAGCGCCTCCCGGAACTTCACTTCTTCTTCCCGGCGCTTCTTGAGCGCCGCCGCCAGCTCTCCCTCGGCGGCCTCGCGGGAGGCCTTCGCCTCGCGGGCGTCGCGCTCGGCGGCGTCGCGTTGCTCGTACAGCTTGCGTCGCTCCTCTTCGGCGGCGGCCAGGGCCTTGGAGAGCGCCCCTCCGGCGTTGGTCGACAATTCGGTGGCGCGCGCGCAGATGGCCTCGGCGAGGCCCATGCGCCGGGAGATGTCGATGGCCGAGGACGCGCCGGCGAAGCCCAGCTGCAGGCGGTAGGTGGGCGACATCTTCTTGCCGTCGAAGCCCACGCGGGCGTTGACGAAGCGCGGGTCGAGGTGCGCCAGCGCCTTCAGCTCCTCGAGGTGGGTGGTGACCAGCACCACCGAGCCGCGGGACAGCAGCTCCTCCAGCACCGCGGTGGCGATGGCGGCGCCCTCCCGGGGATCGGTGTCGGCGGCGATCTCGTCGATCAACACCAGCGCGCCGCCTCTCGCGGTGTGGGTGATGTCGCGCAGCACCGAGACGTGGGCGGAGAAGGTGGAGAGGCCCGCCGAGAGATCCTGTTGATCGCCGATGGCCGAGTGCACCTGGTTGAAGAGCGGCATGTGCGAGCCGGGCTCGCAGGGGATCGGCAGGCCGGCGCGGGCGAGCAGCGGCACGTTGTTGCCCTGGCCCAGCTGGCGCAGGCCCTGCTGGTAATCCAGTGCGAACCCCAGCGCGTCGACCGGGCGTTCGAACAACAGGAACAGGCCATCGGAGCGGTCGATCTGCTGCCCGCGCCAGCGTTGCTGCATGGCCAGCACCAGGCGGTCATGCTGCTGGAACAGTTCGGCGGCGGCGGCATCGCCGATACGCTCGACCAGCGTCGTCGAATCGCACAGG
>CALNBU010000693.1 GCA_937875615.1 uncultured Archangium sp. | reverse complement strand
TTCCTCCCTCAATTCCAGGCACGGCTGCCCGCGCTCCGCCAGGAGCTGGCCGCGTCCGACCCGCTGAGGCGCTCGCTCGCCGCGCGCGCGGTGGGCGTGCTGCACGACCGCGATGGCGTCGACGCGCTCATCAACCTCGCCGGCAGCGACGACGAGCTGTGCGCGCAGTCGGCCGCGGACGCGCTCAAGGAAATCACCCGCGCCGGCTTCGGCACCGACGCCAGCGCCTGGACCCGGTGGTGGGCGCGGGCGCGCGAGCTGCGCCGCGTGGAGTGGCTGGTCGAGGCCCTCGACGCCGACGACTTCGACCTCCGCCTGGCCGCCATCGAGGAGCTGTCGCGCACCTTCGGAGACAACTTCGGCTACTTCGCCGACGGCCCCGAGCGCGAGCGGGAAGGCGCGCTGGCCCGCTGGAAGAACGTGGTGGCCGCGCGCCCCGACCTGGACCTCTGACTTCGCGATGCTCGGCTCACTCTTCCGCCTCATCCTCGGCTTCATCCTGGTGATGGTGTGCAGCACGCTGTTCATCGTGGTGGCGCTGCTGCTGCTGCCCTGGCGCGTCGCCCGCGTGAAGCTGTGCAACCTCTACGGCAAGGTGGTGGGCCGCGCGGTGCTGTGGGTGGCGGGGGTGACGCCGCAGGTGCAGCACGGCGAGCGGCTCGGCGCCTCGATGCCCGCCATCTACGTCTCGAACCACACCTCGTCGCTCGACGGCTTCACCGGCATCTGGCTGTGCCCCATCGGCGGCTGCGGCGTCTTCAAGAAGGAGATTGTGCGGGTGCCGTTCTACGGTTGGCTCGCCTGGCTCTCGGGGCACATCCTCCTCGACCGGACCAACCACGAGCGCGCGGTGGAGACGCTCCGCGACACCGCGGACTTCATCCGCCGCAACAGGCTGGGCATCTGGATGATGCCCGAGGGGACCCGCAGCCGCGACGGCCGCCTCAAGCCCTTCAAGAAGGGCTTCGTCCACCTCGCCATCGCCAGCGGGCTCCCGGTGGTGCCGGTGCTGGTGCACGGCGCGCACCGGAACTGGCGCCACGGGAGCTGGGCCTTCCAACCCATGAACCTGGACATCGAGGTGCTGCCCGCCATCGAGACCTCCGCCTGGAAAGAGGAGACGGCGGGCGAGCACGCCCAGGCGGTGCACGACGCCTTCGTGGCCGCGCTCCGCGAAGACCAGCGCCCGCTGCCTACTTGAACAGCCCGCTCTGCGCCCCGATGAGGAGCGCCGCGTAGAACGCCAGGCCGCCGCCGCAGAGCACGGCCACCGGCACCAGCACCGCCGCCGCCGCCTTGCCCAGCGTGGTGCGGTGGAGCTGCTGGAGCGCCAGCACCCGCAACACCATCGACCAGAGCGGAAAGACGTAGAGGCCGCACAGCGGCAGCAACCCCACCACGTACGGCCCCATGGCCAGCGCGTTGGCCCGCACCGACACCGCGAAACGGCGCGGCTTCGCGCCCAGCAACTGCAGGGCGAGGTGGTCGAAGCCCGCCCACACGAAGAGGCTCACCACCTGAAAGAC
>CALNBU010000692.1 GCA_937875615.1 uncultured Archangium sp. | reverse complement strand
GCGTGACGCCCGCCATCAGCTGCCTCGCCGCCGACGCGCACGGGCAGGTCTACAACGTCAACGCCGACACCGTGGCCACGCGGCTCGCCGGTCGGCTGGGCGCGGCGCGCCTGTTCCTGGTCTCCAACGTCCCCGGCGTGCTGGCCGACCGACACGACGCCTCCACGCGCATCCCCACGCTGACGCCGGCCACCGCGCGCGCCCACATCGCCACGGGCGCCATCTCCGGCGGGATGATTCCCAAGGTCGAGGAGAGCCTCGCCATGTTGAACGAGGGCATCGGCGCCATACACATCGTGGGCCTGGACCCGGAGAGCGCGCTGCTCGACGAGGCCAAGACCCCGGGCAGCCGCGGCACCGTCTTCGTCCGATAGAGGGCCAGGGGCCGCGCGCGGCGCCTTCCCCGGCATTCTCACCACCCGAGAGCCCGGCCACGAGCCCACCTGCCCTCTGCGCGCGACGCAGAGTAGATGAGGGCCCATGGTCACTCGGCTCACCCGCCCGGAGTTCACGCAGTCGCTGCAGGACAAGTCCATCAACGTCGCCGAGGCGCAGGCCGACGCCCGCCTGAGCGGCGTCGACGTGGCGAAGGCCGACCTCAACCGCGACGGCGTCGTCTCCGGCCTCGAAGAGAACACCGCCCTCTTCAAGGAGGTCGACCGCTACGACCGCAACGGCGACGCGGCCAGCATCGCGCTCCAGACCACCGACGGCGCCCCCACGCGCGCGGCCGTCATCGCCACCGCGCTGCAGTCGCGCGCGGTCTTCGAGGTGCGGGAGCCGGCGGACGGCGCGCTCACGCCGCAGGCCAACGACGCCGCGCTCAAGAAGGCCTTCGCCGCGCCAGACTCGCTGCCGCTCTCGCGCACCATGAACGGCGACCGCGCGGTGGCCGTTCAGTACGCGCTGGCCCGGCTGGAGCTGCTCAACGGCAAGGTCGACGGCAAGTTCGGCCCCGGCACCGAGCGCGCGGTGAAGGCCTTTCAGGCCTCGGCGGGCCTCGCGCAGACCGGCGTCGTCGACGCGGCCACCTTCTCGGCGCTCGACGCGCAGGTCTCCCGGCTCGACGGCCTCACCCCCGCGGAGCGCAGCGGAAACCCGCTCGGCTACCTCGGCGACCACGCCGCCCTGGGCATGACGCCGCTGCAGCCCTTCACCGACACCGCCCGTCCCCTCGACTGGCGACACCCCGAGGTGCAGGCCGCCTACGGCGACTTCGTGGGCGCGTACTGGGAGCACCTCAAGAGCAACCGGGTGGAGGCCGACTGCAAGACGCTCTCGCTGTTCTTCATGGACCAGTTCCGCGCGAAGGTGAAGACGGACCTCGGCGTGGCGCTGCCGCGCCCCGCGCGCCTGCCGGAGTCGCAGTGGCTGGCGGCCACCGCCCAGAACACGCGCGGCTTCTTCAGCCGCTTCGAGACGCTCGACACCGTGCGCCCCGGCTACGAGCACGCGCAGGCGCTGCAGCGCCCCGACCCCTCCGCCTCGATGATGAGCGGCGTCAACCTCCGCTACGCCGGCGTCGACGCCAACATGGCGGCGCGGGCCGTGCGCCTGACGGCGCCGTGGAGCGCGGCGCGCGACAACCAGGGCGACGCCACCCGCCCGGAGCTGCCCATCGCGCAGCTGCAGCCCGGAGACCTCATCGTCATCG
>CALNBU010000691.1 GCA_937875615.1 uncultured Archangium sp. | reverse complement strand
GTGGCGTTGGCTTCAGCCGTCCCCGAGAAGGTGGGCGTGGCGTCATTCACCAGCCCGTTGGCGACCGGCGCGGCGATGGCCGGCGCCAACGGCGCGACGGTGTCGATGGTGAAGCTGCGCGCGACGGAGTCGACGGAGGCGTTGCCGGCGGCGTCGGTGGCCCGGGCAGTCACGGTGTGGGTGCCCTGACCGAGCGCCGGCGACGGCGTGCAGCTCCACGCACCCGAGGCGTTGGCGGTGGCGGTGCACACCACGGTGGCGCCCTCCCGCACCGTCACCGAGGCGTTGGCCTCCGCGGTGCCGGAGATGACGGGCGTGGTGGTGGTGAGCTGCGCCCCGGCCGCCGGCGCGGTGATGCCAGGCTGCGCGGGCGCGGCGGTGTCGATGGTGAAGGTCACCATGTTCGACTGACCCGAGGTGTGACCCACGGCGTCGGTGGCCGTCGCCCGCGCGGTGTACGTGCCGTCGGGCAGCGCGGCGGGCGTGCAGCTCCACGCGCCCGAAGCGCTGGCTGTCCCCGAGCAGCCGTAGGAGGCGGCGCCGCTCACGATGAGCACGCTGACGGTGCTGTGCGCCTCGGCCGTGCCCTGGAGCAGCGGCGTGTTGTCGTTCGAGGCGGCAGGCGGTGCGGGGGTGATGACCGGCGCCGGCGGCGGCGTGGTGTCGACGGTGAAGCTGGTGCCCGCGGTGTTGGCGTTGCCCACCGCGTCGGTGGCGGTGGCGACCAACGCGTGCGTGCCGTCGGCCAGGGTGGGCGTGCTGCAGCTCCAGGTGCCACCGGACACGGTGGCGGTGCACAGCACGGTGCCGCCCTCGCGCACGGTGATGCTGGCGCCGTTCTCGCCGGTGCCGGAGACCGTCGGCGTGTTGATGGACAGCGTGCTGCCGCTGACGGGCGCGACAATCGCCACCGCCGGTGGCGTGGTGTCGACGGTGAAGGACACCACCGGAGAGGTGCCGACGTTGCCCGCGGCGTCGGTCTGCGAGGCGGTGATGAGGTGGGTGCCGTCAGAGCGGGCGACGCTGGTGCAGCTCCAGGTGCCGCCCGACACCGTGGCGGTACACAGCACGGTGCCGCCCTCGCGTACGGTGACGGTGAGGCCGTTCTCTCCGGTGCCGGAGATGACGGGGGTGTTGTCGTTGGTGGCCGAGGCGTTGACCGGCGTGGTGATGTTCACCACCGGCAGTACGGTGTCGACGTGAAGCAGGAGGTCGCCCGTCGCCGGCGAGGTGTTGCCGGCGGCGTCGGTGGCGGTGGCGTTGAGGTAATGGGAGCCCTGCGTGAGCGCGGTGGTGGTGCAGCTCCAGTTGCCAGCCACCACCACCGTGGTGCAGAGGATGGCGCCGTTGCTGCGCACTGTCACCGTGGCGCCGCTCTCTCCGGTGCCGCCGATGGTGGGCGTGGTGGTGGCCACGTGGCTGCCGCTGGCGGGGCTGGTGATGGCCACCGCGGGCGGCGTGGTGTCGACGGTGAAGGCCCCCGCGGCGGAGGCGCTGGAGGTGACGCCGGCGCGCGTCTGCGTCGCGGTGAAGGTGTGCGAGCCCTGCGCCAGGAGGTTGGAGGTGCACGTCCAGGTGCCGCCCGCGCCCACCGTGGCGGTGCAGCGCGTGGTGCCGCCTTCGCGCACGGTGACGGTGGCGCCCGCCAGGCCGGTGCCAGAGACGTCTGGCGTGGTGTCGTTGGTGAACGAGCCGTCGACCGGCCCGGTGATGACCGGCGCGGCCGGGCCGCAGCTGGAGGCGACCGGCGGCGCCGAGCACACGTAACCCGACTCGATGGTGCAGGTGGCGCTGCAGCCGTCGCCGTTCACGTTGTTCCCGTCGTCACAGGCCTCGGGGATGCCGCTGCTGCGCGTCTCCACCAGGCCGTTGCCGCAGTTGTTGGTGCTGGGCGCGCAGATGTTGTTGGGTTGGCCCACGCGGGTGTCGCACTCGGTGGCGTCGGGGCCCCAGCTGGGCCGCCCGATGCGGGAGGCGTCGAAGATGACGAACTGGGTGGCCACCTGCGCGGCGGAGGGGACGCCGCCGCCGCTGCGGTCGACGAAGGTGTTGCCGCCGCCACAGTTGGCGCCGTAGGTGCCCACGTTGCCCGAGTTGCCGCCGCCCGAGCAGAGGCCGAAGCTGCCCTCCGCCCAGAAGAGCTCCAGCACCGAGTTACCGCCCTGGTCCCAGTAGATGACCTCGATGGGGTAGACGCCCACCTGGTCGAAGCGCACGCGGCGGGAGTCGGCCGCCATGCTGCGGTTGGCATCGAGCTCCATCACCGTGGTGCCGCCGATGCGCACCGAGTAGCCGTCGTCGCTGGCCGCCAGCAGCGTCTTGGTGCCGGTGGTGGTCACGTGGAGGTTGCCGCGCAGGCGTATGGCGTAGCGCTGGCCATCGAGGTCTCCGCCGTGGGAGGTGCACTCGTCGTCCCAGGGTACGGGGTAGCTGGGCGTGTGGGCGCCGGCGGTGCCGTCGTTGGAGAGGTCGACGATGGGCAGCAGCTCATAGAAGCTCTGCGCCCGCGTCGGCGGCGAGCCCGGCCACGGTGAGCGCCGGCCCATCGGCAAATGCCAGATGGGAAGCGCGGTCGAGCGCGAAGTCCAGCAACGGGTACACGAGGGCCTGGCCTTGTGGTGCGTCCGGTGTGCCGCGC
>CALNBU010000690.1 GCA_937875615.1 uncultured Archangium sp. | reverse complement strand
GGCCACCTGCCCTCCACCGCCCGCGCCACCACCGCCACTGTCGCCGCCGCCGGCGCCGCCACCCGCGTCGGGCTGAGGCGGCGTCAGCGGTCCGCACGCCGTCAGCCACACCAGCAGCGGCCACCTCCAGCTCACTTGCGGCCCCGGAGCACGACCGGCGTGCTGCCGTTGGTGCCGGCCAGGTAGAGCTCCGAAGGCGACACCGCCAACACCGAATACACGCCAGACTGAGCGCGCATGCCGGGGAGCGCGTCGCCCACCTTGACCAGCTGGGTCCCGTTCCAGAAGTAGCCCGGGCCGACGCCGTTGCTGTGCGCGTAGCCACCGAGCAGGAAGACGGCGTCGCCGCTCGTCCCGCCGGCCGCAGAGAGGAGCACGCTGCTGGCCCCCGGCGCCGTCAGCTGCGTCAGCGACGTGGTCGTCCCGCGCGCGATGAAGTGGCTGCCACCCACCAGCCAGCTCACGCCGTCGACCGTCGCGCCGCCCGTGAACGAGTTCGCGGAGGTGCCGAGCACGATGGGGGTGCTGCTCTGGCCGTCGAGGAACACCGCGCCACCCTCACCGCTCACGTACAGCCCACCGGCGTCGTCGAACCAGCAGCGCTGCGGGCTCTTGATGCCGATGTTGGCGTTCGTCTGCGCCCAGTCGCTGCCGTCCCACTCGAAGAGCACCCCGTCGTACGAGACGTTGGACGCCACCACCACGATGCGCGTGACGCCAACGCCGCACACCGCCAGCCCGTCGTGATTCAGGCTGCCGCCCAGGAGGTCGAAGCGGTCCCAGGCGGTCTCGACCGAGCAGCCGGAGGTGCAGGTGCGGATGGCCCGGTTCTGCACCACCACCTGAGTCCCGCCCGAGGCGTAGAGGTCGCGCACGCCGCCCGTGAAGGTGAACTGGTGCACGAAGCCACCGTCGGTGGCGCGGAAGAGACCACCGGCGGTGTGCAGCGCCCACAGGTCGCCCGACGCGCCGCTCAACGCGCGGATGAAGCCGGTGGCGGACCCACCCTGAATCGCCATGGTGGACCAGGTCAGCCCGCCCAGGCCTGCCCCACCTCCCGCGGCGCCGCCGCCGGTCCCCGACCCACCTCCGGCCGACCCACCTCCAGCCGTCTCACCACCGCCGCCGCCGCCCGTCGTCGCGTCGCCGCCGCCGGCGCCACCGCCCACGGACTCCACGCCGCCGCCACCGCCGGTGGGAGGAGGCGTCAGGGGACCGCAGGCCATGAGCCACACCAACGAGGGCAGCGACAACCGCCGGAACATGCAGCCGACTTAGCATGACCTCGCGCCTGTCGCGGCCAGCCGCCATTTCGACTACGTGCGCGCCATGACGGTCAAACAGGTCGCAGTCACCGGCGCGAGCCGCGGCATCGGTCGCGCCATCGCCCAGCGCTTCCTCTCCGAGGGCTGGCGGGTGTGGGCCCTGGCCCGCTCCAGCGCCGGGGGCGACGGGCTCCAGGGCGACGTCCACTTCGTGCCCTTCGACGCCGCCAACGAGCGCTCGGTGCTGGACGCCGCGAGCGTGCTGACCACCCAGGCCGGACACCTCACCGCGCTGGTCAACAACGCCGGCATCGCGCTCTCGGCGCCGCTGCACAAGACCTCCCTCGAGGACTTCGCGCGCATCCAGCAGGTGAACGTGACCGCGCCCTTCCTCCTCGCGCGCGAGCTGTCGGGCGCCATGGTGAAGGCCGGTCACGGCCGCATCATCAACATCACCAGCACCGCCGCCAGCAAGGGCTTCAAGTACACCGCCGCCTACTGCGCCTCGAAGCACGCGCTGCTGGGCCTCACCCGCGCGCTGGCCGCGGAGCTGGCGGGCAAGGGCATCACCGTCAACGCCGTCTCGCCGGGCTGGACCGAGACCGACATGTTCACCTCGGCCATCGACCGCATCGCGCAGAGCACCGGGCGGGGCCAGGACGCCGCCCGCGACGCGCTCGAGAAGATGAACCCGCTGCAGCGCGCGGTGAAGCCCGAGGAGGTGGCCGAGGTGGTCTTCTTCCTCGCCGGCTCCCCCGCCGGCGCCGCCATCACCGGCGCCAACTACGCCATCGACGGAGGAGAGACGGTTTGAACCAGGTCATTCAACCCGAGGGTTGGCCGCGGCCCAGGGGCTACGCCAACGGCATCATCGGCGAGGGCCGCGTGCTCTTCATCGGCGGGCAGGTGGGCTGGGACGTGCGCACCACGCCGCCCCGCTTTCCTTCTACCTTCGCCGGCCAGTTCGAGCAGGCGTTGGCCAACGTGCTCGAGGTGCTGCGCGCCGCGGGCGGCGCCCCCGAGCAGCTCACCCGCTTCACCATCTACGTCACCGACAAGCGCGCCTACCTGGCCTCGCTCGAGGCGCTCGGCGCGACCTGGAAGCGGCTGCTGGGCCGCCACTACCCGGCCATGGCGCTGGTGCAGGTGGTGGCGCTGGTCGAAGACGAGGCGCTGGTCGAGATCGAAGCCACCGCCGTCCTCTGAAGAAGGAGCGCACCATGAACGCCCCCACCTCATTCAAGTTCGAAGTCAGAGAGCGCGTCGGCGTCATCACGCTCTCCCGCCCCGACACCCTCAACTCGCTGACCTTCACCGTCTACCGCGAGCTCACCGAGCTCTTCGCCGCGCTCGAGCGCGAGGCGTCGGTGCGCGCGGTGGTCATCACCGGAGAGGGCCGCGGCTTCTGCTCCGGCGGAGACCAGCACGACATCATCAAGGAGCTGTTCTCCCGCGACATGCCGGGCCTCGTCGACTTCACCCGCATGACGTGTGAGCTCATCCGGAACATCCGCGCGCTGCGCAAGCCGGTGGTGGCGGCGCTCAACGGCACCGCCGCCGGCGCGGGCGCGGTCATCGCCCTGGCCTCGGACCTCCGCGTGGCCAGCGAGAAGGCGAAGGTGGCCTTCCTCTTCACCAGGGTGGGCCTGGCCGGCGCCGACATGGGCGCCGCCTACCTGCTCCCGAAGGTGGTGGGGCTCTCGCGCGCCACGGAGTTGCTGATGTTCGGCGACGTCATCGACGCGCCCACCGCCGAGAAGTACGGCCTCTTCAACAAGGTGGTGCCCCATGAGGCGGTGCTGACCGAGGCCATGGCCTGGGCCACGCGGCTGGCCAACGGCCCCACCTTCGCGCTGGGCATGACCAAGGAGCTCCTCAACGCGGAGCTGTCGCTCGACCTGTGGAACGCGCTCGAGAACGAGGCCCGCGCGCAGGCGGTGTGCATGCAGACCCAGGACTTCCGAGAGGCCTACGAGGCCTTCTCCAACAAGCGCCCGCCGAACTTCCAGGGGCGCTGACGTGGGCGTGTCCTTCCTCACCCCGGAGCACGAGGCGTTGCGGGCCCTGGCGCGCGAGCGCTTCACCGCGCTGGAGCACGTCGAGGGGCGCCCCGACGCCGCGCTCTTCGCGGCGGTGCGCGCCAGCGGCTTCTTCCCGTACCTGGCGCCGGCGGCCTTCGGCGGCGCGCTGCCCCACGTCGACGTGCTCTCGCTGTGCGTGCTGCGCGAGGCCCTGGCCTGGCGCGACGCCGCGGCCGATTCGCTCTTCGCGGTGCAGGGCCTCGGCAGCCACCCGCTGGTGCTGGCGGGGAGCGAGGCGCAGCGACGCCACTACCTGCCTCGCGTGGCGAGCGGCGAATTCCTCTTCGCCTTCGCGCTCACCGAGGCCGACGCCGGCAGCGACGTGGCCAGCCTGCAGACGCGGGCGGAGCAGACCGCGCAGGGCTGGCGGCTGCACGGCAGCAAGCGCTTCATCAGCAACGCGGGCGTGGCCACGCACTACACCGTCTTCGCCCGCACCGGAGAGGGCAGCCGCGGCCTCAGCGCCTTCATCGTGCCCGCCGACGCGAAGGGCCTGCGCATCAGCCCCATGACCCTGATGGGCGAGCACCCCATCGGCGAGCTGACCTTCACCGACTGTGAAGTGGAGACGCCGCTGGGCGCGCAGGGCGAGGGCATGAAGCTGGCGCTGGGGACCCTCGACGTCTTCCGCACCACGGTGGGCGCCGCCGCGGTGGGCCTGGCGAGCCGGGCGCTGCACGAGGCGCTCGCCTACGCGCGCGCCAGGCGACAGTTCGGCGCGCCGCTCGCCTCGCTCCCCGCGGTGCAGGCGCTGCTGGCCGACAGCGCGGTCGAGCTCGAGGCCTCGCGGTTGCTGGTGCACCAGGCCGCGCTCACCAAGGACCGCGGTCAGGCGCGGGTGACGTACGAGGCCGCGGTCTCCAAGCTGTTCGCCACGGAGGCCGCCTCGCGCATCATCGACCGCTGCCTGCAGGTGCACGGCGGCAACGGCGTGGTGAAGGGCGCAGTGGTCGAGCGCCTCTACCGGGACGTGCGCGCGCTGCGCATCTACGAGGGCGCCAGCGAGGTGCAGCGACTGGTCATCGCCCGGCACCTGCTGGTCTGACATGGAGCGCTACGAGCCATTCGCCTCGCTGGGCCTCGCGCTGCTGACCGGCCTGCTGGTGGGGCTCGAGCGGGAGCAATCGCGCAGCTCCGGCGACGCCGACTTCTTCGGTGGCATCCGCACCTTTCCGCTCCTCTCGCTGCTGGGCGCGGTAGCCGCGCTGCTGACCCCGGCGCTGGGCTTCGCGCCGCTGCTGGTGGCCGGTGCGGGGGTGGTGGCGCTGACCGCGCTCAGCCACCGGGCCGGCCTGGCCGCGGGCCGGGGCGGCATCACCAGCGAGGCCAGCGCGCTGCTCACCTTCTTCGTGGGGGCGTTGAGCGCGACCCCCGCCGTCATCGCCACCTTCTCTACGCGCGCGCTGGTGGCGGCCGCGGTGGCCGTCATCGCCACGCTGCTGCTCTCCGCGCGCACCGAGCTGCGGGCGCTGACCTCGCGGCTGTCGCGAGAAGACGTGCTGTCGACGCTCAAGTTCCTGGTGCTGGCGGTGGTGCTGTTGCCGCTGCTGCCCAACGAGCCGCTCGGCCCCTACGGCGCGCTCAACCCCTTCACCGTGGGGGTGATGGTGACGCTCATCGCCGGCGTGGACTTCGCGGGCTACGCCGCCATGCGCTTTCTGGGCACCGGGCGCGGCATGCTGTTGACCGGCGCGGTGGGCGGCCTGGCCTCCAGCACCGCCGTCACCCTGGGCGCGGCGCGGCGCGCGCGCGAGTCTGCGGAGCTGGCCCAGGTCAGCGCGCTGGCCGTCATCATCGCCTCGGCCATCATGCAGCTGCGCCTGCTGGCGGTGCTGTGGGTGGCCGACGCCGGGCTGGGGCGGGCGCTGGCGGTGCCGCTGGTGACCATGGCCATCGTCTCCGGCGCCTTCGCCGCGTTTCACGCCTTCAGGGACCGGGCGCACCGCGACGCCAGTGCCGGCGTGAAGTTGACCAACCCCTTCGAGCTGACCTCCGCCTTCAAGTTCGGCGCCTTCTTCGTCGGCGTGCTGGTGGCCTCGCGCTGGGCCCAGGCCTCCTTCGGTGACGGCGGCGCCTACGCCACCGGCCTGCTGGCGGGCCTCACCGACGTCGACGCCATCTCGCTCTCGATGGCGCACCAGCTGAAGGCCGGCACGGTGAGCCCGGACGTCGCCGCGCTGACGGTGCTGCTGGCCAACGTCGCCAACACGGTGGTGAAGGCCGGGCTCTCGCTGGTCCTGGGCGGCCGGGCCATGGGCGGCCGGGTGGCGCTGGCCTTCGGGGTCACCCTGCTGGCAGGCCTGGGCGCGCTGTTGGTGGTGCGCTGAGGCGAAAGGAGCAGAGAAAATTTCTCCGACGCCGCCACCTCCGCCGTACTCGCGCAAGGAGCTGGACATCGACCCAGCGTTCGCGCGGGCGCTGCGTTCGGGAGACGCCGCCGCCTTCGAGGTGCTGGTGCGGGCGTTTCTGCCGCGGGTGCGGCGCATGGCGATTTCGTATTTCCGCAGTCCCTTCGAGCAGGAAGACGCCGTGCAGGAAGCCTTCGCCCACCTCTACGCCCACGTGAGCGCCATCGACCCGCTGCGCGCCGAGTCGGTGGCCGGCTGGGTGGTGACCACCGCCAGGCACCGCATGCTCGACCTGGCGCGCGCCCGGCGCCCGGAGGTGCACGTGGAGGTCGATGAGACCACCGGCGGAGAAGAGGACCCGCTGGGCCCGGAGCTGGTGGTCAGTGAAGAGCTGAAGCAGGTGCTCCGGCGCTTCGAGGAGAAGCTCGCACCCAGGCACCGCGGCTACTTCCACGCCGTCTTCGTGGAGGGCCTGGACTGGGAGAGCGCGCGGGTGGCGCTGGGCCTCTCGCGCCTGCGTACCAAGTACCTCAAGTCGGTGTTGCTCAAGCGCCTCCAGCAACACGGGCCGCTGCTGGAGCTGCTGGGGAGACGTCGCGCATGAGACACGTGAC
>CALNBU010000689.1 GCA_937875615.1 uncultured Archangium sp. | reverse complement strand
TCGATGCCCGCCTCGGCGCGGCGGTCGAACTGCCCGCGGATGCCGTCGCCGTCGATGGTCAGGCTCTCGTTGCCGCTGGTGCCCACGCGGGTGGTGATGCTGCCGTGCTCGTTCTCGAAGAGCGTGTCGCGGGTGGTGTTGTCGAAGCCGTTCGACCAGGTCTCGTCGATGCCCAGGGCCTTCGCCGCCCGGGTGACGAAGGAGGTGACCGAGCCGAACTTGTCGGTGAAGCCGGAGATGTCCGCGTCGCGCACGCGGGCGCCCTCGGTGGCGATCGACGCGTCCCGGCGGGTGTTGCCGCGCGCGGTGCCCGTCCACACCTTCTTGTTGGCGTCGTAGGTGCCCTTCTTCTCGAGGGTCGATTCCCGGTGGTCGGTGCGCTCGGTGGTGCGCGGGACGGTGACGGTGGGCTTCTTGTTCGGGATGCGCGAGGTCATTTCAGTGAGTCTCCTTGCTCGGTTATCGAATGGCTGTCGCCGGTTGTTGTGTGAGTGAATTTCACATTGTGCCTTTTGCACTCACTTTCGCGTTGTGGTCGGCTCTCGTTCTGAAATGTCGCGAGCTTACCGGATCAGCGTGAAGGAGAGCCTCTCTCGTCAGGTGCGGGTCGAAGACGGCGTTTCTTCGTCTCTCGAACTGCTGCCGATTCTCGAAGCGGAGCGCATGCGGGAGCTCCTCGCCGAGGCGCTCTCGGCCCGCGGTTTCGTGCGCGACGGCCAGCGCGCCGTACGCAAGGAAGCATCTGGAATTACAGTAGAAATTGGTCTGGAGAGCGGTGAGGTGACGGTGGTCGCGGAGGGGCATCGGCGGGTGGAGGCAGAGACCCGGCGGTCGGGCATGGCGACGGAGCAGGAGAGCGTGGTGGCGAAGGAGGCGGGGCTCCGGGAGGCGGCCCGGGCCCAGCTCGAGGTGGAGGCCGCGGCGGAAGAGGCCAGTTTGCAAAAAGAAGTGACAGAACGGTTGGAAGGGCACCTGCGGGCGCTCCGGGAGGAGTTGGACGGGGTGGTGAACCGGGTGACGGCGGAGGCGCTGAAGCAGCGCGCGGCGGAGTTGGGCGAGGTGCAGGCGGTGCGCGAGGGGGCTGACGGGAGCCTCACCATCACGGTGAAGGTGTAGGCGCGGTGGCGCTGACGATTCCAGAGGCCGAGCTCCCGCAGGAGCTGGACGCGTTCCAGGCGGTCTCGGCGGCGTACCCCGAGGCGCTGTCGCGGATCATCGAGTCGCTGCGGCGCGGGTTGTCGGTGCTGGTGGAGGCCGACAAGGAGCTGACGCCCTACCTCTATAAATGTGTGCGGGACCGGCTGAAGCCGGAGGGCCGGCAGTTCGTGTACGTCGACGGTCGCCCCTCGGCGGACGCGGCGCCGCCGCCGGGCGTGGGGTTGGTGGGGACCATCGTGCACGTGCTGCGCGAGGCGGTGCGCGGGGCGGTGGAGCAGCGGATCATCGTGCTCCCGCATCTGGATTTGCTCACCACCTCGGTGGGGGGCCTGACCTCGGAGGCGCGGGAGGTCATCCCGCTGCTCTACGAGAACCCGGAGCTGGTGTTCCTCGCCTTCAAGGACCCGTCCTTTCCCCAGCCGAAGGTCATCGAGAACTTCTTTCCCCGCCGCGAGACGTTGCTGGGCGTGCCCCGGGAGCGCCTGGGCGCGCTGGTGACGCAGCGGGAGAGCCGCAAGCTCTCGGGCGACCGCGCGCTGCGGCCGTACCAGCTCTACAAGCACGTCTCGGGCGTGAACGCGGTGCGGCTGCGCCGGCTGCTCTCGACGTTGTCGGGCGAGGACTACCCGGGCGACCCCCGGGCCGCGTACCAGCAGCTGCGGCAGGCGACGCTGGTGGGCCAGCTGACCATTCCCGACGTGGACCTCCAGAAGGACATCGGCGGCTACGCGAAGGTGAAGGAGCGGCTCTCGCGGGAGCTGCTCGACGTGCTCTCGCTCAAGGACGCCAGCGTCGACGAGGCGGCGATGAAGCGCGTGGAGGGGCTGCTCCCGCGGGGGATGATCTTCTGGGGGCCGCCGGGCACCGGCAAGACGCTCTTCGCCAAGGCCCTCGCCACCTCGCTCGGCGCGGCGGTGACCGTGGTGTCGGGCCCGGAGCTCAAGTCGAAGTGGCACGGCGAGTCGGAGGACAACCTGCGCCAGGTCTTCAACCGCGCGCGGCAGGCGGCGCCGGCCATCATCGTCTTCGACGAGCTCGACTCCTTCGCCACTGCCCGCGGCAGCTACCAGGGGAACGGCGTCGACCACTCGATGGTGAACCAGCTGCTCACCGAGATGGACGGCTTCCGCAAGGACGAGCTGGTCTTCGTGGTGGGCACCACCAACTTCGTGGAGTCCCTCGACGCCGCGCTGCTGCGGCCGGGGCGCTTCGAGTTCCACCTCCACATCCCGTTCCCCAACGCCGAAGACCGCCGGGCCATCTTGCGCATCTACGACGAGAAGCTCGGGTTGCAGCTCTCGCCCCGGGCGCTGGACTACGCGGTGAAGCGCACCGGGGACCTGGTCGAGGGCCAGACCACCCGCTACTCCGGCGACCACCTGCAGGCGCTCTGTCGGGCGCTGGCGCGAGAGCGGCTGCGCGGTCAGAGGACGGGCGCGTCCGAGGTGGAGGACGTGGAGCGCGCGCTCTCGTCGTGGGTGGAGCGCCCGGCGCTGACGCCGAAGGAGGAGCAGGTGGTGGCCACGCACGAGTCCGGCCACGCGGTGGTGGCGCTGTTCTGTCCGCACAGCCCGCCCATCGAGCGCATCAGCATCCGCGGAGACCTGGCCGGCGCGCTGGGCTTCGTCAGCTACGCGGACCCGGCGCAGCGCTACGTGGTGACGCGCGGGCAGCTGCTCGACCAGATCTGCACGCTCTACGGCGGGCGCGAGGCGGAGCTGCTCTTCTTCGAAGATCTCTCCATCGGCAGCGCCGCCGACATCGAGCGCGCCACGGAGATAGCCCGCGCCCTGGTGGAGCAGTTCGGCATGGGCGGCGAGGCCGTCGGGGTGCGCCACCTCCACGCCCGGCACGATGACCCCGCGTCCGACGCCCTGCTGCGCGCCCGCGAAGAGGCGGTGGCGGCGGTGCTCGAAGCGGAGCGCGCCCGCGCGGTGCGGCTGCTCACCGAGCACCGGGCGCTGGTGCAGTCGCTGCGCGACCTGCTGCTGGAGAAGAAGGTGCTCGACCAGGAGGCGCTCGCCGCGCTCCTCCCCGTGAAGAAGGAGTCGTGAGATGGCCACCCTGACGCTGCGCCTCGAGGTCGACCCGGTGACGAAGAAGAAGAACGTGTGGGTGAAGTACGACAGCGACAGCGACGCGCTGCCCGTCGAGCACGAAGAGGCGCACAAGCGGCTGGTGGAGGCGCTGCTGGCCGGCGGCACGGTGAAGCCCGACGAGCTGGGCACGCTCACCATCGAGCGCGAGGGCCACGGCACCGCCGCGAAGGAGGGCGCGCCGGCGCCGGTGGCGAAGCCGGAGCCGGTAGGCACGGGCTCATGACCACCACCTCCATCGCCGCGCTCAAGCGCCTGGCCACCTTCCCCCTCGACGCCATGTTGCAAGAGGTGGGGCCGCTGGCGTTGGTGCAGCGCGGGGTGGAGTCGGCCGCCGGCGTCTGGAAGCACTTTTCCCGCACCGTGGAGACCGAGGTGGGGCGGCCCACCGTCGCGCAGCACGCGCTCTCGCTGATGCTGGGCCTCGACGACGGGCTGGTGGTGTCGCTGGGCCGCGACGCGCCCGAGGGCAGCGTGGTGCTGGGCCGCGGGGAGAACGCCGACGTGCAGTTCTTCGACGCCTCGGTGTCGTCGCGCCACGAGATCGGAAGAGCACACGTCTGAACTCCAGTCACC
>CALNBU010000688.1 GCA_937875615.1 uncultured Archangium sp. | reverse complement strand
GTCAGGTCCGCCCGCGCACGGTGGCCAACCTGCTGGCGTCGGCCTACCGGAAGCTGGGCGTCACCGGGCGCGTGGAGCTGGCGGCGCGCTTCGGTGGGTGGGCGCGCCCGGTGGCGCCGGGCGCTCAGTAGCCGACGCTGGCGCTGGGCGCGATCCACGCGAAGGCGCCGAGGTCGACCTTGCCGCCACGCACGCGCGGCTGGCCGTGGAGATCCTTCGCGCTGGCCGCGGCCGCGTCGCCCGCACCGATGGCAGCGGAGCCCTCGTCGAGCAGGTACGGCTCGTTGCCGGACATCACGAAGCGGGCCTCGGCGAGGAGGTTGTCGCGCACGGGCACCTTGGCCCACGGCGGCAGCAGCGAGCGGGAGATGTTCACCGGCGTCGCCTCATGGATGAGCGAGGGGCCCTGACTCCGCTCGGAGAGCACGGAGTTGGAGATGGTCACCTGCGGCTGGCGCGTGGTGCTGCCGGTCACGAAGAGCGCGCTGCCGGCGCCGTCGTCACCCACCACCTTGTTGTCGGCGAGGGTGCAGAAGGAGAGGGTGACGTTCGCCGCCTCCCGGGCGCGCAGCGCGCCGCCCTGCACCGCGGCGTTCTGGATGAGCGCGCAGTCGCGCAGCGTCAGCACGCCCACGCCATCGACCAGCACGCCGCCACCCTGACGGCCGGTGTTGCCCTCGAAGCGACAGCGCTCCGCGGTGACGGTGCCGTCGAGCACCGCCAGCCCGCCGCCGCCGTACATGGGGGCCTTGTTGAAGCGGAAGGTGCAGTCGAGGAGCTCCACCGTGCCGCGCAGCACCGCGAGGCCACCTCCGACCTCGGGCGCGGCGCCGCCCACCAGCAGCAGCCCCGCCAGGCGCACCGCGCCGTCGCAGGCCACGCGCAGCACCGAGTCGCGCCCACCGCCGTCGAGCACCACCTGCCCGGTGGCCAGCAACGTCAGCGGCTTGTCGATTTCGAAGGGGCCGAAGTAGCGGCCCGCGGGCACCCGCACCGTGGCGCCGACGGGGGCTTCACGAATCGCGCGCTGGAGGTCCATCAGCCGAAGTGCACGTGGCTGTAGAGCTTCACGAAGTCTTCCATCTTCATCTTGAAGATGCCGTCGTTCTTCCCATCATTGCCGGGCTCGGTGTTGCCCCAGGGGTTGCGCAGCTCGACGTACTTCGCGCCGTTCTCCTGCGAGGTGCCCAGCACGGTGTAGACGTGCCACGCGTAGACGCCGGTGCCGTTGTAGTCGACGCCGGAGTCCTTGCCGTGGGTGCCCGCGGTGATGGGCGCGCCGGAGGAGCTGGCGCGCTCGATGCGCGAGAACAGCGCGTCGGTGGAGGTGGCGGTGGTGGAGGTCGCGCTGGCGCGGTTTCCGGTGAGCGCCTCGAGCACCTCGGTGGCGTAGCCGCCGTTGCCGATGGTCTCGTAGCCGCCCTTCCACTCCGCGTAGGCCTTCTCGAGCACGCCGACCCACAGCTCCGACTTCTCGCGCGACTTGCCGTAGCGCTGGGTGCCGCTGGCGCTGGTGGCCATGTCTCCGTCGACCGTCACCGAGACCTGCTTGAAGGCGCGGCCATAGCCCTGGTTCTCGAAGAAGCTGACGGTGTAGGTGCCGTCGCCGTTGTCCTTGATGGCGTTCTTGATGGCGTCGGGGTTCTGCTGGGCCACCGCAGAGAAGGCGCCCACCATGTAGCAGTTGGCGATGGAGCCCTGCACCACGTCGTCGTAGCTGATGCCGTCGACGTACAGCTGGCCGCCGTCCACCGGCTTCCAGGTGGTGTCGGTGGTGTGCTTGGTGAGGAGCGTGGGGTCGGCGAGGTCGCGCGGCGTGGGCGGCGGCGCGATCACGTTGGCGCTCCGGAGCCAGCCTTCGAGATCCCGCTTCGCCGTCACCCCGAACTTGTCGGCGTGCAGGTCGAGCAGCTTCTGCAGGTCGTTCTTCAGCTCCTTCGTGAGCGGCTGCGACTTCGCCTCCGTCAGCAGCTGCTTCATCTCGCGGATGGAGACGCGGTTGTCGTTCAGGGCGCGGGAAATGGAGTCGGAGATCGACGGCATGCCTACGTTGTCGCACATGACACCCGGAAGTTGCGCGAAAAGTGGGAGCGGGTGTTGGGAGGTGCCGTTCTGTGAGAGAAATGCGGGAATGAAGGCGCTCCGATGGCTGCCAGTGTTGCTGCTCTGCGGGTGCGAAGGGGTGTTGACCGGCGAGCTGCGCGCGCCCGACCCGGTGACGCCGGTGGTGCCCACGCCGACGCCCACTCCTCAGCCGGAGCAGTGCGCGCCGGTGGGCCAGCAGGTGCCCAAGCTGTTGCGGGTGTCGAACCACGAGTACCGCGCGATGTTGGCCGACGTGCTGGGCGTGCCGCTGGAGCCGTCGCTCTTCACCCAGTGGACGCCGGTGGCGGAGGTCTACGGCTTCGACACCATGAGCGAGACGCGCGTCGACGCGCAGGCGCTGGAGGTGCAACTGGAGACAGCCGAGGCGCTGGCGGCCCTGGCCCTGGCCACGCCGCGCCTTACCGCCCATTGTCCGGCGCCGGTGCCGGTGCAGGCGCCGGCCTGCGAGCTCAAGTCTTCGTACTCCGCGCTGGAGGACTTCTCCGACACGCAGGGCCGCGAGTGCTGGAGCTACCTCGACTCGTCGGGCGCGCCGATGGTGTTCGACATCGTCAACTCCCGGTGGCGTCGGGAGCCGGATCAATCGGTGCTGCTGATGCCCAACGCCGCCCACCCGGGCGCTTCGCTCGACGCCGTCCGCCGCTGGCTGGCGCCGGGGAGCGGGCAGCTGCGCCTCGAGGGCCGCTTCGCCGACGCCGACCCGGGCGGCGGTGACGGCGTGGCGGTGTCCATCCGCCGCAACGGCGCCGACGTCTTCACGCAGGACGTCCCCAACGGCGGGGCCGCCGACTTCCAGCTCACCCTGGGCGTGGAGCGCGGCGACGTGGTGGACTTCGTGGTCGGTCGCAAGGCGAACAACTCGTGGGACACCACCGCCTTCACCGCGGCCCTGCACCTCGCGCCCACCCAGCTCAAGGCCGCCTGGACCTGGTCCTCGTGCGTGGAGCCTCTGGTGTCGGGCCTCGCCAGCCGCGCCTTCCGTCGGCCGGTGCGCCCGGAGGAGCTGACGGCGTACCAGCAGCTCTTCGAGGCGCAGCGCGCCGCCGCGCAGTCCGCGGGCTTCGCCGAGCCGGTCGACGAGGCGCTGCTGGCCGTGTTGCAGGCGCTGTTCCTCTCGCCCAACTTCGTCTTCAAGCCGGAGCTGGTCCCCGGGGGCCTGGATCCGGCGGAGCGCGCCTTCGGCGTCGCCTCGCGGCTGAGCCTCTTCCTGCGGGGCTCGGTGCCCGATGAGCCGCTGTGGATGAAGGCCGGCACCGGCGCGCTTTCCACGAAGGAGCAGGTGCGGGCCGAGGCCGAGCGCCTGCTCGAGCTCGACCTGCCGCGCTTCGCCACGCACTTCGGCGGCCAGTGGCTCGCCTACCGCGACCCCGCGGTGGAGGGCGCGCTGGGTCTCTCCATGCAGAACGAGTCGCGGGACGTCTTCGCGGCGGTGCTGCGGGGCGGCCTGTCTCCGGGGCAGCTGCTGACGCCGGGCTTCACCATGGTCGACAGGCTCATGGCCGGGCACTACGGGCTGACTCCGCCCACCGGCGGCGTGCCGCCGTGGCGCATCGAGTCGGTGCAACGTGGCGGGGTGCTCTCCCACGCCGCGTTCCTCGCCCGCACCGGGCAGGGCTCCGAGTTCCGTCGGCCGATTCACCGGGGCCTGTGGGTGCTGACGCGGCTGATGTGCTACCACCTCCCGCGCATCGACGCGGCGACGCTGGAGGAGATCAACATGTCGGTCGGCAGCATCGACCGCTCGCTGCCCATCAAGGAGCAGATGAAGCTCCACCGCGACTCATCGAGCCGGTGCCACAGCTGTCACGGCGTCATCGACCCCATCGGCCTGGCGCTCGAGAACTATGACCCCGAGGGCCGCTGGCGCGACGCCTACCCCGACGGCGAGCCCATCGAGAGCGACCTCGAGCTGGCGGGGCAGCTGGTGCGCAACCCCATGGAGCTGGCGGAGGCCCTGGCCGACTCGGACGCCTACAACGCTTGCGTCAGCGAGAAGCTGCTCACCTTCGCGCTCAACCGCGGCCCGCTCGAGGACGAGCGCTGCGTGATGAACCGGCTGAGCCAGACTCCCACCCTGAAGGCGCTGACCCTGGAGGCGTTGATGACCGGCATGGAGCTGACGGAGGTGGCGCCATGAAGCGCCGCACGGTGCTCAAGTTCATGGGGCTGCAGCTGGCGCTGCCGGTGTTGGCTCAGGCGCAGGCCGCGCCGACCCGGAAGCGCTTCATCGGCTGTTACGTGCCCAACGGCGCGCACATGGTGAACGGCGACAACGGCAGCTGGACCTGGGCCGACGCGCTGCAACCGCTCGAGGCGGCGGGGCACCGCGCCAACACGCTGCTGCTGCGCCGGCTGTACAACGGGATTCCCGGGCACGATCCGCACTGGCAGAACTGCGCCGGCTTTCTCTCCTGCGAGCCCATGGTGCTGGGAGACCCCGGCGTCGCCCGCTGCGGCAAGACGCTCGATCAATACGTGGCCGACGCGCACCCGGGCTCCATCCGCTCGCTGGAGGTGGGCGGCATCTACTACCACGTGCACCCGCTGAACGATCACCCGGGGTACTCCAACGACTACCTCAACCGCATCAGCTGGCAGGCGCCCGACAAGTTCAGATCGCCCATCCCCAACCCGGCGCAGATGTTCGTGAAGCTCTTCGGCGGCGAGCAGGGGAGCGCGGCGCAGATCGACTACCTGCTCGCGCGCCGTCGCTCGGTGCTCGACACGCTGCACAAAGACGCGACCCGCCTCTCGCAGCGGCTGCCGGCGAGCTACCGCCCGGTGCTGACCTCGTACATGGAGACGGTGCGCGAGGTGGAGCAGGGGCTGACCCAGGGAGGCTTCAGCTGCCAGCCCAACCTGAGCCAGCCGACGCAGGACTTCTCGAGCCCCAACGCCAACTACGTGCTGCGCTTCACGCTGATGCATCAGCTCATCGTGCTGGCGATGCAGTGCGGGCTGACCAACGTGGCCACCATCATGTACGGGCCCGGCGTCTCCGAGTACCTGGTCTTCCCCGAGGCGGTGGGCTCCGGCGCGGGGCACCACGCGGTGGCGCACCACGGCGGCTCGCAGAGCTCCATCGACCGGCTGCGGCAGATGAACCGCCTGCAGACCGGCCTGCTCGCCGACCTGCTGACGAAGCTCAAGGCGGCCAGCCTGCTCGACGAGACGCTGGTGCTGTACGGCTCCGACATGTCCGACGGCAACCTGCACCTCACCGAGAACCTGCCCATGCTGCTGTGCGGTGCGGGCAGCGACCTCCGCTTCGGTCAGGAGCTGGTGCCGTCGACGCGGCGCCCGCTGGCCGACCTGCACGTGGAGATAGCCCAGGCCCTGGGCTTGAGCGCCATCACCTCCTTCGGGAGCGCGGCGGCGGGGAGCACCGGGCAGCCGCTGGGCGTCCGGGCCTGAGTCGTTCAGTAGTGGGGCGGGCGGTCGTTCCTGGCGGCGTCCACCAGGCCCGGGTCGGCGGCCACGCGATCCTTGAGGTGCCGGTAGGCGTCGCTCAGGGCGTCGAGCTGCTGCTGTTGCCGCCACACCACGTCGGAGAGCTCCGAGAGCGTCCTTTCGAGGTAGGCGCACTTCACTTCGAGATCAGCGAGTCTTGTCTCGGACATAGGGGTGAGGGCACGCCTAGAGCTTCGAGCAGGTTTCGTCACCGCAGAAGTTCCGGCCCATCTTCAGCGCGCTC
>CALNBU010000687.1 GCA_937875615.1 uncultured Archangium sp. | reverse complement strand
CAGAAGACGGCGGCGGGCTCAGCCGTCATCTCCAGCTGCATCCTCTGGAGCGACATCGACCCCAACGGCGGCGTGGCCTCCGTCTGCAACCCCTCGGTCGCGACGCCTGCCAGCAACCTGTACCAGGCGGACTTCGTCACCGGCGCCTCCAACTGCGCGGTGGGCTTCCTCTCCGGAAGCACCTTCGCCCGCTCGGTGCATCGCACGGTCGTCTCTCCGCCTCCCGAGCCGGCGAGCGTGGTGCAGGTCTCGAAGACGGGCCAGGTGAAGTACTCGGCGATGATTATCGAGGCCGGCCAGAACCAGGCCACCACCGCTGACGTCTCGACCGCGAGCGACATGCTGCAGGTGGTGTACGAGCTGCCGATTTCCCGCGGCCTCCACACCTGCCGTCACAACGAAGACGGCAACTGCATCGTCTCTCCGTAACGACGCCCGGCGGGGAGGTGCTAGGCCTCCCCGCCATGACGCTCCCTTCCCACGCGCGCGTCGTCGTCATCGGCGGCGGCATCATCGGGACCTCCGTCGCCTACCACCTGGCGAAGGCTGGCTGGAAAGACACCGTGTTGCTGGAACGCGACCGGTTGACCTCCGGCACCACCTGGCACGCGGCCGGGTTGATGGTGACCTTTGGCTCCACCTCGCAGACCTCCACCGAGCTGAGGAAGTACTCGCGCGACCTCTACGCCGCGCTCGAAGCGGAGACCGGCCAGGCCACCGGCTTCAAGCCCGTGGGCTTCATCGAGGTGGCGTCCGACGAAGGGCGGCTCGAAGAGTACCGGCGCGTCTCCGCCTTCAATCGCCTGCACGGCATCGAGGTGCACGAGCTGTCGCCCGCCGAGGTGAAGGCGCGCTTCCCGCTCGCGCGCGTCGACGATGTGCTGGCCGGCTTCTACGTGCCGCAGGATGGCCGGGTGAACCCCGTCGACGTCACCATGGCGCTGGCGAAGGGCGCGCGCCTCCACGGCGCCACCCTGCTCGAGAACCTGCCGGCGCTGGACGTGGTGGTGAAGCAGGGCGCGGTGAAGGGCGTGGTGACGCCGCAGGGCACCATCGGCTGCGACGTCGTCGTCAACTGCGCGGGCATGTGGGCCCGGCAGCTCGGCGCGAAGAGCGGCGTGGCGCTGCCGCTCCAGGCGGCCGAGCACTACTACCTCATCACCGAGCCGCTCGCCGAGGTCAGCCGCGACTGGCCGGTGCTCGAAGACCCGGGCTGCTACGGCTACTACCGGGAAGAGGGCGGCGGCCTGATGGTGGGCCTCTTCGAGCCGCGCTGCGCCCCGTGGAAGGTGGAGGGCATCCCCGAGGACTTCTCCTTCGGAGAAATCAGCCCTGACTGGGAGCGCATGGCGCCCTTCCTGGAGCGGGCGATGTCGCGGGTGCCGCTGACCCGCGAGGCCGGCATCAAGAAGTTCTTCTGCGGCCCCGAGAGCTTCACGCCGGACCTCAAGCCGCTCATCGGAGAAGCGCCGGAGGTGAAGAACTACTTCGTGGCTGCGGGCCTCAACTCCATCGGCATCCTCACCGGCGGCGGCTGGGGTCGCGCCCTCGCCCACTGGGTGATGCACGGCCAGCCCGACGTCGACGTCACCGGCGTACACGTCGACCGGCTCCAGCCCTACCAGGCCACCGCCGCCTACCGCCGCGCCCGCACCGTGGAGGCGCTGGCAGGTCTACGCCTGCCACTACCCGTGGAAGTCGCTGCACACCGCGCGCGACGCGAAGCGCTCTGCCCTCCACCCGGAGCTCGTCGCCGCAGGCGCGTCCTTCCGTGACGTGAGCGGCTGGGAGGGCGCCGACTGGTTCGCCGGTGAGGGCCGCACGCCAGACCCCGGCCCGATGACCTGGGGGCGGCCCTCGTGGTGGGCGCACTGGGAGGCCGAGCATCGCGCGGTGCGCGAGGGCGTGGCGCTGATGGACATGTCCTTCATGGCGAAGTTCCACGTCGAGGGCCGCGACGCCGGGCGAGTGCTGAGCCGGCTCTCCGCCAACCACGTCGACGGCGAGGCGGGCCGCATCACCTACACCCAGTGGCTCAACGAGCAGGGCACGCTGGAGGCGGACCTCACGGTGACGAAGCTCGACGACGCGCGCTTCCTGGTGGTGGCCAGCGACACCGCGCACCGCCACGTGGAGGCCAGGCTGCGCCGCGCGGTGGGTGACGCGCACGCCTTCGTCAGCGACGTCACCGGCGGCACCGCGCAGCTCAACGTGCAGGGCCCGCACAGCCGCGCGCTCCTGGAGGCCGTCACCGGCGCCGACCTCTCGAACGCCGCGTTCCCCTTCCGCGCCGCGCGCACGCTGGAGGTGGGCTTCGCCCGGGTGCTGGCCACGCGCATCACCTACCTGGGAGAGCTGGGCTGGGAGCTCTTCATCCCCGCGGAGCAGGCGGTGCACGTCTACCGGACGCTGCGCGAAGCGGGCGAGCGCTTCGGCGTGCGCCCCGCTGGCCTCAAGGCCCTCGCCTCGCTGCGCCTCGAGAAGGGCTACCGCGACTACGGCCACGACCTCGACAACACCGACACCCCGCTGGAGACCGGCCTCGGCTTCGCGGTGGCCTGGGACAAGCCCGGCGGTTTCGTGGGGCGCGAGGCGCTGTTGGCGCTGCGCGACCAACCACGGCGACGCGCGCTGGTGCAGGTGGTGCTCGAAGAGGCCACGCCGCTGTTGTTCCACGCCGAGCCGGTGCTGCGCGACGGCAAGGCCGTCGGAAGCATCCGCTCGGCCAGCTACGGCTTCACCCTGGGCGCGGCGGTGGGCCTGGCGATGGTCGACGGCGGCGACACCCGCGTCGATGCGCGCTGGCTCGCCGACGGGCGCTGGGAGGTAGACGTCTCGGGCGTGCGCCACCGGGCCCGCACCTCGCTCCGGCCGCTGTACGACCCCGAGAACACGCGCATCAAGGCGTAGTAGACGGGCCGCATGTCCGACTGTCTCTTCTGTCGCATCGTGGCCGGCACCATCCCCTCCAGGAAGGTGCACGAAGACGAGCTCTCGCTCGGCTTCCACGACATCTCGCCGCACGCGCCGCAGCACGTCCTCTTCATTCCCAGGAAGCACCTCAGCTCACTCAACGAGGCCACCGCCGAGGACCGCGAGCTGCTGGGCCACCTGCTCTTCTCCGCCGCGAAGTACGCGCGGGAGAACGGCTTCGCCGACGCCGGGTACCGCACCGTCATCAACACCAACCGCGACGCCGGCCAGACCGTGTTCCACATCCACGTCCACCTGCTGGGCGGACGGGCGTTGGCGTGGCCACCGGGGTAGGCTGCGGCGCACATGACCCCCACCCCCGAGGCCCCCGCGCAGCAGCCAGGCTGGTTCGGACGCAACTGGAAGTGGCTGGTGCCGGTGGGCTGCCTGGTGCCCATGCTGTGCTGCGGCGGCCTCAGCGCGGCCATCTACTTCGGCATCACCGGCGTGATGAAGAGCAGCCCCGCCTTCATCGAAGGGCTCGCCCGCGCGCAGCGAAACCCAGAGGTGATTGAGCGGCTGGGCACACCGGTGACGCCGGGCATGAAGCTCCAGGGCTCCATCAAGAATGACCTCGCGGACTTCTCCATCGACCTCGCCGGCCCGAAGGGCGAGGGCACGCTGCGGGTGGTGGCGCGCGGCACCCGCTTCTCCGTGCTGGAGGTGGAGACCGACGGCGTGCACATCGACCTGCTGCAGCCCTCCGACGACGGAGGCGACGAGGACGACGCGCTGCCCGACGACGAAGAAGAAGACGACGACGCGCCACCCTTCGGGAAGCCCGACGAAGACTAGCGGGGCGTTGAGAAGGGGTGTGGCGCCGCTCCTGAACACGCAGCCCGCGCTGCCTGTTGGCGAAGCGGCCCAGGGCGCAGACTGACGAGCGACTTGCAGGTGGCCTCGACGTTGCCACTGCCGACGGGCCGGGTGTCTGCGGAGTCGGTCGCTACCACCCCGGAGCGCGGCCTTGCGGCTCGAAGGGGTAGTCGACCAGCTGTTGGCCCACGGGGCGTGGCATGTACGTCACGTCACTCTGCCGCTTCTGCAGAAACCAGAGCGCCTGTTTCGTGGCAGGCACCAGCACGCGGCCCGACACGAAGTCGCGGTCGAAGTTGAGGTACCGGCCGATGGTGCCCGTCTGCCACACGTTGTTCACCACTTCCCGGTGACTCTTGAGTGCTTGCGCGTCGCGCAGCAAGGGCGTCACTACGTGAAAGTACTCAGGCTGAAGCTCTGGGTAACACTCCGGGCAGGTGCGGCCGTAAATGGGACGCACGCCTTCATGGCCACCGCGCGTGGCGATGGTCGCATTGCACAGGCCCCACATCTCGATGGGCGCGGCGTCGGTGAAGTACGCAAAGACGCCGCCGTAGTCGGTGACGAGGCGGGCTGCGCTCGGCAGCGTTGGGGCCAGTACGTGCGCCGCCGCGATGAGATTTCTGACGTGCGTGCCCTGCTCTACCGCAGCTCGAATCTTCCATTGCTGGTGGGGGTTGGTGGTGTGCCGTTCCGTTTCCGACGCCACCGCGCCAAACAGTGCCAACGACGTGAGCGCACTGCCCACCGCCACGCCGCGTGAAACGGGCCACAGCGCGGAAAACATTTCGTGACTGCCCCACGCCGCCAGCGCCGCCACCAGCGGAATCACAGGCAAGATGAAGCGGCCGTAGGGCATCCAGTCGCCGCCGACACTGCGTACATAGTACAGATGCGCGCCGACAAAGCAGGCCACCACCAGTCCGGAAGCACTGCGCCTCAAGGCGGGAATCAGCGTCAGCGGAAACAACAGCCACAGGCGCGATTCGAGCAACTCGCGCTTCAGGTACTCGAGGCCGGCTTTGGGCTCCAGCGCCGCCAGTGGCGTCTTCGCGTAGTATGTCGAGGGCAACGGCAGGCCGTAGTAGTGCCAGCGCCAAACGAACCACACCGCGTACACCGCCATGCCCGGTGCCGCCCAGCGCGCGAAGTCGCGCCATGTTCCTTCGCGCCTCCACCACCGCCGCGCGGCCTCGAAGCCCACGATGCCGAACAGCGGCGCGAAGCCGTCGATGCGAGAGAGCGCCACCGCCACGAAGAGGGGTATGACCAAGGGCTTCAATTTTGGTGAGTCGAGGCTGCGCGCGTACAGGAGAAAACCCAGCGCCAGCAGCGCGGCCGACGGCAGCGTCTCGAGCGCCATGGCCCAGGAGCTCGATACGTCAGCCTGCGCGGCGACCAGCAAGGCGGCGACGGTGGAAATCAGCGTCGCCCACACGCCCCGCCCCTTGCCGCGCGCGAGCAAAAATGTGGCGCAGAAGAGGAGCACGATGAAAGGCAGCTGCATGGCGCGCGCGACCTCCAGTGGGTCAGACATCGGGCGCGTCGCGAAGCCCAGAGCGAGCAGCACCATCCACAGAAAGTTGGAGTAGCCCTCGACGACGAGGCCGTGGCCGTACACAGGCCCATGTCCCTGCGCGAGGTTCTTCGAGAACGAAAATGTGATGTACGCGTCGTCGACGGCGGCGGTGAGCGCGCCCTCGCGTTCCCACAGGAACAACGCAAACGCACACGCGGTGACAGCGAGCGGCACAGCCCAAAGTTCAATCGGCTTCTTACCTGGCGCGTCGGTCATCGCGGCGCACCGTAATACCATCCACTGCAGCGTGTGTGAGTGACTGGCGCGGCCCGTGCCTGACGACGACTTCCACGGCGAGAAGCACAACAACGAGACGCACGTCTCGACGACGGACCCTGAAGCGAAGCTGACGACGAAGGCCGCGACGCGGCGGCTCCGGAGGTCTGTGCAGACAACTCGCCTGCTCAGGCTTCACTTCTCAACACGCTGCTAGCGGGCGAAGCGCACCGGCTGCGCCGACGGCCGCCCCACCAGCGCGCCGTCGCGCATCACGAAGCGGCCGCGCACCACCGTCGCCACCGGCCAGCCGGTGACGGGCAGCCCGTCGAAGGGCGTCCAGCCACACTTCGACTTCGACCAATCGTGGGTGATGGTCTTCTTCGCGGCGAGGTCCACCAGCGTCAGGTCTCCGTCGTAGCCGGGCGCCAGGCGGCCCTTCCCCAGCATGCCGAACACCCGCGCCGGGCCCGCCGAGGTGAGGTCCACCAGGCGCTCCAACGTCAGCCGGCCCTCGTGCACGTGGTTCAACATCAGCGGCAGCAGGGTCTGAACGCCGGGCATGCCCGAGGGAGACGCGGGCCACTCCTTCGCCTTTTCTTCGAGCGTGTGCGGGGCGTGGTCGCTGCCCAGCACGTCCACCAACCCGCTGCGCACGGCGTCCCAGAGCGCGGCCTGGTGCCGCGCGTCGCGGATGGGCGGGTTCATCTGCGCCAGGGTGCCGAGGCGCTCGTAGCAGTCGGGCGCGGTCAGCGTGAGGTGCTGCGGACACACCTCGAAGGTGACGAGGGCCTTGTTCTCGGCCAGCAGCGGCAGCTCGCCGGCGGTGGTGACGTGCAGCACGTGCAGCCGTCGCCCCGTCTCGCGCGAGAGCTGCATCAAGCTGCGCGTGGAGAGGACGGCGCAGTCCTCGTCGCGCCACTCCGGGTGGAAGCCCACGCCGCGGCCGGCGAAGAGCCCCTTGCGCGCCTTCAGCCGCGCCTCGTCTTCGCTGTGGCACGCCACGCGGCGGCGGCCGCTGCTCAACACCCGGCGCTGGTGCTCGGGCTTGTCCACCAGCAGCGTGCCGGTGGAGCTCCCGCAGAACATCTTGATGCCCGCGCAGCCCTCCAGCGTCTCCCACTCGCCGAGCGCGTCGGCGTTCTCGTTGGTGGCGCCGAGGAAGAAGCCGAAGTCGACCCACGCGGTCTCCCGGGCCCGCGCCACCTTCCACGCCAGCTGCTCCGGCGAGTCGGTGTTGGGCTGGGTGTTGGGCATCTCGAAGAAGGTGGTGACGCCGCCCAGCGCCGCCGACGCGCTGCCGCTCCCCAGGTCCTCCTTGTGCGTCATGCCCGGCTCGCGGAAGTGGCACTGCGGGTCCACCACGCCGGGCAGCACGTGCAGGCCGGAGGCGTCGAAGACCTCCCGGGCGTCGGCGACGCTCAGCGCCCCCACCGCGGCGATGCGCCCATCGGAGAGGCCCACGTCGACCTGCGCGCGGCCCGAGGGCGTGACGCAGGTGCCACCACGAATCAACAGGTCGAACATGGCGCCCTCTTACCGCCACCGGCGCGGCGCCATGACCTTTTCGGGGCAAGGTGGGTTAGGTGCCGGCCCATGTCCATCAAGTCCGACAAGTGGATTCGCCGGCTCGCGCAGGAGCGCCAGATGATTGAGCCCTTCGAGCCGGAGTTGGTGCGCAGCGTCAACGGCCAGCGCGCGGTGAGCTTCGGCACCTCGTCGTACGGCTACGATGTGCGCTGCGCCGACGAGTTCAAGGTCTTCACCAACATCAACTCCACCATCGTCGACCCCAAGACCTTCGACCCGCGCAGCTTCGTCGACGTCAAGGGACCGGAGTGCATCATCCCGCCCAACTCCTTCGCGCTGGCGCGCACCGTCGAGTACTTCCGCGTGCCCCGCGACGTGCTGGTGGTGTGCCTCGGCAAGTCGACCTACGCGCGCTGCGGCATCATCGTCAACGTCACCCCGCTGGAGCCCGAGTGGGAAGGCCACGTGACGCTGGAGTTCTCCAACACCACCCCGCTGCCCGCGCGCATCTACGCCAACGAGGGCGTGGCGCAGATGCTCTTCTTCGGCGCCGACGAGGTGTGCGAGACCAGCTACCGCGACCGCGGCGGCAAGTACCAGGGGCAGCGCGGCGTCACCCTCCCCCGCACCTGACGCGCGCCATGCCCCGACTGGAGGTCAAGGGCTTCGCGTGGCTCAACCTGCTGCGCTTCGTACAGGAGACCCACGGCGAGGCCGCGCTGGCGCAGCTCCAGGCGGAGCTCCCGGAGTACGCGGCGCACTTCAACCAGGCCGCGGTGTTGCCCATCGGCTGGGTCCCGGGCGCGATGCACCTCGAGGCCATGGCCCGGGTCGTCGCCCGGCACTACGGCGGCACCTCCGGCGGCGCGCGGACCTTCGGCTTCGCCCTCGCCACCCGCAACGTGTCGTCCACCTTCTCCAGCTTCTCGCGCCTCGAGGACCTCCGGGTGGCGCTGATGTCCACCGGCCGCGCGTTCTCCACCTTCTATTCTCAGGGGCAGATGAAGCTGACGTTGGAGGGCGAGCGCCTCGACGCGCACCTCACCGGCTTCCCCGAAGCCAACGCGCTCTTCGGCGACGTGCTGGGCGCCGGCATGCTGGCCTTCCTCCACGCCGGGCGCGTGGAGGGTAAGCTGGAGCACGTCACCACCACCGCGGACTCGATTCGCTACGCGGTGACACTGCACGCCGTGCCGCAATCCCTGCCGACGCCGACGCCCTTCACCAGGCCCGACTGAGTACCGCCACCGACGCGCGCGACGTAGAGTGCGCCCCTCATGCGCCTGCCCGCTGTCTCGGTCGCCCTGCTCCTCGTCGGTTGCGCGACGGTCTCTCCGCTCTCTCTCACCCGCGTCGTGCCCGCCGACGACGCCCGCCTGCGCGCCGCCGCGGAGGCCTTCTACCGGGCGGAGCAGCCCGCCACCCTCCGCAGCGCGCTGGCCGAGGCGCAGGCCATCAGCCCCGACGCCGCGCTGACCCATGAGCTGAGCGCGAAGCTGGCGCAGCTCGAGGGCCGCGACGCCGACGTGGTGCGCCACCTGTTCGCGGCGCTGCGCGACCTCGACAACGACAGCACCCTGCTGCACCTCCACCAGCTCTCACAGCTCGAGCTGACCTGGCCGGAGCGGGACCACGCCCAGGGCCTCTACGCCGCGCTGCTCGCGCAGCACCCCGACACCGAGGTGCGCGCCGCGGCGGCGCAACAGCTGGCGCTGCTGCTCAACGCCGCGGACGACCTCGACGGCCGGGACCGCGCCATCGCCGCCGTGGAGGGGCAGCTCACGCTGGCCTGGGCCGGCACCTGGGACAACGACCAGGGCAAGGGCTTCGACCTCGAGCTGGCGCCCGAGAAGCGGCCAGGGCTCGACGAGACCTACGAGGGGCGCAGCGGCCCGGTGCGCTGGCGGACCGACGCCCCGAAGGACCCTCGCGGCCGCTACGAGCTCGCGCAGTTCATGTCGCCCACCCGCTGGGTGGCCGCCTTCGCCCAGGGCACCTTCACCACCGCCGAGGCGGGCACGCACGCGCTGCGGCTCACCACCTCCGACCCGCTCAAGGTGTGGGTCGACGGCCGGCTGGTCTTCGCCGCCGCGGCGCTGGAGCGCTCGGTGACCGACCACCTGCTCATCCCGCTCACGCTCCCCGCGGGGCGCCACACCGTGCTCATCAAGTCCGCGCACAGGGAAGGCGGCTGGCACCTCGCCGCGCGGGTGACCCCGCTGACCGACGCCGACTTCAAGCCCACGCTCGAGGCGCTCTTCTCCTGGCGGGTGCGCGCGCTCCTCGAGGGCTCTCCCTCGCGCGCGCGGGGGCTGGCCCACCTGCTGACGTGGGCGCACCTCGGCGCGGGCGGCGCCACCACCGTGCGCCTCGCCGATGCGGCCAGCGCCCGGCTCCCCAGCTCGCTCGTGCTGCGCCTCTGGCAGGTCGACGCGCTGTGGTTCAACCAGGAGCGCGGTCGCACCGCCGACCTCCTCGGCACGCTCGACGCAGAAGTGGGCGACGAGCTGCCCTTCGTGCGCCTGCGTCAGGCCCGCTTTCACCAACAGCAGGGCTTCAAGCTCAAGGCGCGCGAGCGGCTGGTGGAGCTGCAGCGCACGAAGCCCGAACTCCACGAGGCGTGGGACCTGCTGGCCGACGTCTTCCGCGCCGAGGGCTGGACGGACGACGAGGTGCGCATCCTCCG
>CALNBU010000686.1 GCA_937875615.1 uncultured Archangium sp. | reverse complement strand
CGATCTGGTGATCGAAGCCATCCCCGAACAACTGGCGCTCAAGCGCAAGGTGTACGCCGAGCTGGGCGTGCTGGCGCAGCTGCTGCGCTGCACGGACGGCGAGGAGGTCTGGGCGGCCAGCGCCGGTGGCAGCTGGAACAGCGATGACGCGCTCTTCGAGGCACAGCGCGCGCAGTACGTCTCCGAGCTGGGCGAGCAGGTCGGCCCGTGGGTCGCCCCGTCCTTCCAGCTGCTCGGGGCGGTGCTGCAGACGCTCCCCAACCCGGAGCTCAGCGAAGACGACGTGGTGGAGAAGATCGAGCTGGGCGAGTAGTTGGGAGGGCAGCCGGGACGCCGCGCCGCGCCGGCACGCCGTCCCGGTCCCACCGGCGCACCTCCACGCCCTCTCCGCACCGCAGCACCTCCTCGATGCGCTCCTCGACCCCGCCGGACTTCGCCGGCCGCTGCCGCACCTGTTTCCTCCCCGAGGAGCTCTGCCTCTGCGCCTCGATGCCGCAGGTGCAGGCGCGGACCAGGCTGCTCGTCATCCGCCACATCAGCGAGGCCTGGAAGGCGAGCAACACCGCGCGCCTGCTCGCGCTCAGCGTCCCGGGCACCGAGGTCATCGACTACGGCGATCGCGAGCGCACGCTGGAGAAGCGGCTGCCCTTTCCCGAGGACGCGTGGCTGCTCTTCCCGGACGGCCGCGCGCCGCCCGCGGACGCGCCGCTGCCGAGCTGCCTGATCGTGGTGGACGGGACCTGGAGCCAGGCGCGCCGGATGGTGCACCGGCACCCCGCGCTGATCGCCCTGCCCCGCATGGCCCTCTCGCCGCCCTCGGGTCCGGTGGAGCGGCTGCGCACGCCCCCGCACCCCGAGGGCATGTCGACCCTCGAGGCCGCCGCGTATGCGCTCCAACAGCTCGAGGGACCGGAGATCGCCGAGCCCCTGCTCGACCTGCACTCGCGCGCGGTGGCCCAGGGACTGCGCGCGCGCGGTCGCTGACGGCGCGCGGTCGCTGACCCGGTGCAGGCGCGGCTGTCGCTAACGCTGCGCATCCGCCATGCGTACCGATCTCGCAGAAGCCGTCTCCCAGTGGCTCTCCCCCCGCCTCCCCGAGTTCGAGGCCGCGCTGAAGGAGCTGGTCGAGGTCAACTCGTTCACCCAGAACCGCGAGGGCTGCAACCGGGTGGGTGAGCTGCTCGCGGCCCACCTCGCGTTGCCGGGCATCACCCACGAGGTGGTGAAGGGCGAGCGCTTCGGGGATCACCACCTCTTCTTCACCGCCGGCCGCGAGGGCGAGAAGCCGGTGGTGCTGGTGGGCCACCTGGACACGGTCTTCCCGCCGGGCACCTTCGAGGGCTACCGCGTTGACGGCGAGCTGCGCCGCGGCCCCGGGGTGCTCGACATGAAGAGCGGCCTGTTGGTGGTCACCTGGGCGCTCAAGGCGCTCGCCGCGCAGGACGCGCTCGCGAGCCTGCCGCCGCTGGTCTTCATCGTGGTCTCCGACGAGGAGGTCGGAAGCCCCGAGTCGCAGCCCCTCCTCCGGCGCGTCGCGCAGGGAGCCCAGGCCGCGCTGGTCTTCGAGAGCGGCCGCGCGAAGGACGCCATCATCACCCGGCGCAAGGGCGTGGGCGCGCTGGTCGCGCGCGCGCACGGCGTCGCCGCCCACGCGGGCAACCACCACCGGGAGGGCAAGAACGCCATCTGGGCCATCGCGCGTTTCATCGACGGGGCGCAGCAGCTCACCGACTACGATCGCGGCGTGACGGTGAACGTCGGCAAGGTCGCGGGCGGCCAGGGGAAGAACACCGTCCCCGAGGACGCCGAGGCCCACCTGGACATGCGCTTCTGCACCGCCGCCGACGCCGACGCGCTGGTGGACGGGCTGCGCCAGGCCGCCGCGTCCATCGCCGGCCAGGTCCCCGGCACCCACGTGACGCTCGAGGGCGGCGTGACGCGCGCGCCGCTCGAGCGCACCGAGGCCAGCGCCGCGCTGCTCGAGAGCTACGGGCGCTGTGCGCACGCGCACGGGCTGGGTCACGGCGAGGCGGACCTCATCGGCGGCGGCAGCGACGCGAGCACCACCGGCAGCATCGGCGTGCCCTCCATCGACGGGCTGGGACCGCGCGGCAGCGGCTTCCACACCCGCGAGGAGTGCATCGAGGTCCAGACCGTGATCCCCAAGACCCAGGCCCTGGCCGCCTGGCTCGCCTCCCTCGCCGCCTGACGTCCCACCGCACGCGCCGCACGCCTTCGACGTCCGGCGCCCCCTTCAACCGCACCCCGAACCCGAGCAGCGAGAGCACCATGGAGCGCAAGATCGTCTACTGGCCCGACAAGGGCCTCAACACGCCCACCCGTCCCGTCGAGGACTTCGGGCCCGAGCTGGAGGCGCTGCTCGAGGAGATGCTGGAGGCCTGCAAGAAGGCCGACGGCATCGGCATCGCGGCCAACCAGGTCGGCGTGTCGCTGCGCCTCGCGTGGATCGGCCAGGAGGACGGCACGTTCTTCGAGATCGCCAACCCCGAGATCCTCCAGCGCTCGGGCAACGTGACCTACGAGGAGGGCTGCCTCTCGGTGCCGGATCAGTTCGAGAAGGTGAAGCGCTTCGAGAAGGTGAAGGTCCGCTTCCAGGATCGCACCGGAGCGTGGAAGGAGCTCGAGGCCGAGGGCCGGCTCGCCCACGTCTTCCAGCACGAGATCGACCACCTCGACGGCAAGGTCTTCGTGGATCACCTCAGCCAGCTCAAGCGCGGGATCATCCGCGAGCGGATGAGCATCTTCAAGCGCCGCAACGGCTGAGTCCTCCCGGGCCGCCGCCGCGCTTCCGAGACGCCT
>CALNBU010000685.1 GCA_937875615.1 uncultured Archangium sp. | reverse complement strand
GTCGAAATCATGTCGTCGACGATGATGGCGTTCCGGCCGCGGACGTCGCCCACCACGCCGGTGGCCTGCACCTCGTCGCCGGAGAGCCGCTGCTTGTGCACCACCGCCACCGGGAGGCCCAGCGGCCGCGCGAAGGCCTCGGCGCGCTTCACCGCGCCCAGGTCGGGCGACACCACCACCGAGGGCGCCGTCAGGGAGGCGCGCACCGCGTCGATGAGGGCGGGCACCGCGTCGGCGTGCTCCACCGGCTCCAGGAAGCAGCCCTCCACCGCGCGGGAGTGGAGGTCGAGGCACACCAGGCGCTGCACGCGGCTGGCGCCCAGCAGCTCCGCCACCACCCGCGCCCCCAGCGGCTCGCGCCCCGTCACCCGCCGGTCGTGCCGCGCGTAGCCCAGGTAGGAGATGACCGCGGTGACGCTGCGGGCCCCGCCGCGGTGGGCCGCGTCGGCCAGCAGCGAGAGCTCCAGCAGGTGTTCGCCCACCGGCGCGTGCAGCGACTGCAACACGAAGACCTCCGCGCCGCGCACGTCGGCGCGCAGCTCCAGGTCCAGCTCTCCGTCGGGGAAGCGGCGCGTGGCGCAGTCGGCGAGCGGGCAGGCGAGGGCTCGGGCCACCTCGGCGGCCAGCGCCGGGTGTGAGGAGCCGGAGATGAGGACCGGGCGCATGGCCGGCGACGCTACGACGGCGCGGCGCCCGGCGGCACGAAAACGCGCGGGGTGTGCTTCAGTCGATGGCCGGAGGTGCGCGACGTGCGTGCATGGGACATCGAAGGGAAGACGGCGCTGGTCACCGGCGCCACCTCGGGCATCGGCTACGAGACCGCGCTGGGGCTGCTGCGCGCCGGCGCGCACGTGGTGATTGCCGGCCGGGACCCCGCGAAGACGGCCCGGGTGTTGGCGGAGCTGAAGGAGAAGAGCGGCAGCGACCGGGCGGAGTCGGTGCTGGGTGACCTGTCGTTGATGCGCGAGGTGCGCCGGTTGGCGGCGGACTTCCTCGCGCGCCACGACCGCCTGCACGTGCTGGTCAACAACGCCGGCGTCATCACCACCACCCGCACCGTGACCGCGGAGGGCCACGAGCTCCTGTTCGCCACCAACCACCTCGCGGTGCACCTGCTGACCGGGCTGCTGCTGCCGGCGCTGCGCCGCGCCGCGCCCGCGCGCGTGGTGACGGTGTCGTCGGCCATCCACCGCATCGGGAAGATTCACTTCGGGGACCTGATGCTCGAGCGCGGCTACGGCGCCTTCAAGGCCTACGCGCAGTCGAAGCTGGCCAACATCCTCTTCACCCGGGAGCTCGCCCGGCGCCTGGAGGGCACCGGCGTCACCGCCAACGCGCTGCACCCGGGCTTCGTGGGCTCCAACCTCGGCCACCAGCCGGGGGCCCTGGGGCGCCTGGGCAACCTCTTCGCCACCACCTTCGGGAAGAGCCCGGCGCAGGGGGCCGCCACCAGCCTCTACCTGGCGCGCGCTCCGGAGGTGTCGGACGTCACCGGCGGCTACTTCATCGACGCGCGGCCTCACTCGCCGAAGGTGCCCGAGGCCTCCGTCGCCGCGCGCCTGTGGGACGTCAGCGAGCAGCTGCTGGCGCAGCCGGGGTGAACGCCGAGGCTTCGTCGCACCGTCACCTCCCGGTGCCGATGGCCTGACAAAGCGGCCCGGCGCTGCGGGCGCGCGCGGTAGGCTCCTCGTCCGCCATGTCGCTGCAGTCGCTGTATGAGGTCGCCCGTGAGCATCGTTCGATGGTGCGGGTCCTGCTGTCTGCGCCAGAGGGCGCCGGACGCACGCACCTCCTGGGCACCCAGGCGCACGTTCTCCGCGTCGACGTGGGGAAGGGGCCGCTCGGCGCCCAGACGTTGCGGGCGCTCACCGGCGCGGAGGGCTCCGACGACGCGGTGCTGGAGACGCTCCGGGCCACGCTGGCGCGCGAGGAGCCCGACGCCTCGCGGCGCCGGACCGCGGTGGAGCTGCTGGCCTCGCTCCTCGGGGTGCGGCGCCCGGACTTCCTCACCGCGCACCTCGACGAAGACTCGCGCCGCGAGGGCGCGGTGCTGGAGCTGGCCCGGCAGGTGACGTACGCCGCGCGCGACGGCCTCATCCTCGCCTTCGACGACGCGCACCTCGCCGACGACGAGGGGTTGGCCTTCATCGAGTTCCTCTCTCAGCGTGAGGCGCCCACCCCGCTGGTGCTGCTGGTGTCCCACGACGCCGACGAGAACCGCTTCATCCCGTCGTTCCGGTCGCGGCGCGCCACCTGGCTGCGCGACGTGCGCTGGAGGACGCTCCCGGTGCCGGCGCTGTCGCGCGCCCGGGTGGTGGCGTTGCTGAAGACCGCCGGCGCCTCGGAGGAGCGGGCCGCGCGCCTCGCCGAG
>CALNBU010000684.1 GCA_937875615.1 uncultured Archangium sp. | reverse complement strand
CCTTCGTCGGCGCGCTCATCGCGCTGGTGGAAGGGGAGCTGGCCGGGGAGCGGCTGGTGAAGCTGTCTTTCAAGCAGCTGGAGAAGGCGGTCGAGGGCAAGCTCGAGGTCGACGAGGTGCTGGCGGTGCGCGGCGGCAGCGATGGCTCGTTGGCCCGGCGCCTGGCGGAGATCGGCGCCAGCCTCGAGACGCTGCGCGACGAGGTGCGCGCGCTCCCCGGACGTCAGCCCGGCGGGATGTACTCCAACTTCGTGCGGCTCAAGTACGAGGTGAAGCTGCTCGATCTGGAGCTCAAGCGACGAGAGGGCAGGTTGACGGCCGCCTCCTCCTTCTGACTCGTTGATCGCGCACCGCGAAAGGTGCTTCAACGGCGGGCATGTCGTTCACGCATCTGCACCTGCACACGCTGTACTCGTTGCTCGACGGCGCCATCCGCATGAAGGACCTGATCAAGACGGTCCACGCGAAGGGCATGAAATCGGTGGCGGTGACGGACCACGGCAACATGTTCGGCGCGGTCGACTTCTACAAGAAGGCGAAGGACGCGGCGCTCAAGCCCATTCTCGGGCTGGAGGCCTACGTGGCCGGGCCCAAGGGGCGCACGGACCGCACCGAGAAGATCGCCAATCACCTCATCCTCCTGGCGAAGAACAAGGAGGGGTACCAGAACATCCGCTACCTCTCGTCGATGGGGTACCTCGACGGCTTCTACTACCACCCGCGCATCGACAAGCAGGTGTTGCGCGAGCACAGCCGCGGCGTCATCGGGCTCACCGCGTGCCTGGGCGGCGAGGTCACCAGCGCCGCCTTCCGCGGCGACATGGACCACGCCCGCCGCGCGGCCAGCGAGTACAAGGACATCTTCGAGCCGGGCCACTTCTTCCTCGAGGTGCAGTGGAACGGCATGGAGGAGCAGAACCGCGCCAACGACAACCTCAAGCAGCTCTCGCGAGATCTCGAGATCCCGCTCGTCGCGACCGCCGACGCCCACTACATCAAGCAGGAAGACGCGCGCGCCCACGAGCTGTTGATGTGCATCGCCAGCGGCAAGACGCTGGGCGACGCCAAGCGCATGCGGCACACCACCGACAAGCTCTACGTGTGTGGCCCCGACGAGATGCGCGCCTATTTTTCCGACGTGCCGGAGGCCGTCGACAACACCCAGCGCATCACCGACATGGTCGAGGAGTACAACATCCTCGCCAAGCCCATGTTGCCCACCTTCAAGGTGCCCGACGGCTACTCGCCCGACGCGTACATGGCGGCGCTGGCGAAGAAGGGGCTCGAGGAGCGGTTCCGTGAGCTGCCGTACCAGGTGAACCGCGACGAGTACATGGCGCGGCTGGAGCTCGAGGTGGGCGTCATCCAGAAGATGGGCTTCGCCGGCTACTTCCTCATCGTTCAGGACTTCATCAACTGGGCGAAGCAGCAGGGCATCCCGGTGGGACCGGGCCGCGGCTCGGGCGCCGGCTCCATCGTGGCGTGGACGCTGCGCATCACCGATCTCGACCCCATCCCGTACAACCTGCTCTTCGAGCGCTTCCTGAACCCGGAGCGCGTGTCGATGCCCGACTTCGACATCGACTTCTGCCAGGACCGCCGCGACGAGGTCATCAAGTACGTGCAGGGCAAGTACGGGGAGAACAACGTCGGGCAGATCATCACCTTCGGGCAGCTCCGCGCGAAGAGCGTGCTCCGAGACGTGTGCCGCGTGTACGGGCTGCCCTTCGCGGAGGGAGATCGCCTCGCCAAGCTGGTGCCGGAGATCCTCAACATCAGCCTCAAGCAGGCCATCTTCGGAGATCCCGAGAAGGAGATCGCCGCCGAGCCCCGTCTCAAGGACATGCTCGACAACCCGCAGCCGCTGGCGGAGGTCGACGGTCGGTCGATCACCACCAAGGACGTGCTCGAGGTGGCCATGGCGCTGGAGGGGCTCAACCGGCAGGCCGGCATGCACGCCGCCGGCGTGGTCATCGCCGACCAGCCGCTCTGGGAATACGTGCCGGTGTACCGGCCGCCGGGTGAGACCACGCTGGTCACCCAGTTCGCGAAGGACGAAGTGGAGGCCGCGGGGCTGGTGAAGTTCGACTTCCTCGGCCTCAAGACGCTCACCGTCATCCAGAACGCCATCGACCTCGCCAACCGCAAGCTGCCAGCCGGGCAGAAGCTGACGCGCGAGAACATCCCGCTCGACGACCAGGCCACCTACGAGCTCATCAGCGCCGGCGACACCGCCGGCGTCTTCCAGATGGAGTCGTCGGGCTTCACCGAGATGGTGATGAAGATGAAGCCCTCGCGCTTCGAGGACGTCATCGCCGCCGGCGCGCTCTACCGCCCCGGGCCGCTCGACCAGAAGCTCGAGGACGGCCGCACCATGGTCGACGTGTACATCGACCGCAAACACGGCCGCGACAAGGTGACCTACCCGCACCCCACGCTGGAACCGGTGCTCAAGGACACCTACGGCGTCATCGTCTACCAGGAGCAGGTGATGCAGATCGCCCAGGTGCTGGGCGGCTACACCCTGGGCGGCGCGGACCTGCTCCGCCGCGCGATGGGCAAGAAGAAGGCCGAGGAGATGGCCAAGCAGCGCGCCTTGTTCCTCGACGGCAGCGGGAAGAAGGGCATCGACCCGAAGATCGCCAACGGCGTCTTCGACTTGATGGAGAAGTTCGCGCAGTACGGCTTCAACAAGTCGCACTCCGCGGCCTATGGCCTGGTGACCGTCCACACCGCGTGGCTCAAGGCCCACTACCCGGTGGAGTTCATGGCGGCGCTGTTGACCTCTGAGAAGGACAACACCGACAAGGTGGTGGCCCACATCGCCGAGGCGCGGCAGGCGGGCTACGAGGTGCTGCCGCCCGACATCAACGAGTCTGACCTGGCCTTCGGCGCGGTCGACGGGAAGATCCCCTTCGGCCTGGGCGGCGTCAAGGGCGTGGGCGAGGGGGCCATCGAGGCCATCGTCGAGGCGCGGAAGGAGAAGGCCTTCGGGTCGCTCTTCGACTTCTGTGAGCGGGTCGATGGCCGGCGCGTCAACCGCAAGACCATGGAGGCCCTGGTGCAGGCCGGCGCCTTCGACTTCGAGAAGCGCCATCGCCGCCAGTTGTTCGACACGGTGGGCATGGCCCTGGAGCGCGGCGCGTCGACCCAGCGGGACATCGCGGTCGGGCAGTCCAACCTCTTCGGCATGCTCGAGGCCGCCACGCCGGCGGGGAAGCACCGCGACGAGTACGCGCAGTGCGAGCCGTGGACCGAGAAGGAGAAGCTGAGCCACGAGAAGGCGGTCATCGGCTTCTACGTGTCGGGGCACCCGCTCGACGCCTACCAGAAGGAGCTCAAGCGCTACGCGCGGCCCATCACCTCGGTGCAGCGGCTGCGCCGCGACGACAAGGTGACCATCGCGGGCATCGTCAGCGTGATGCGCGAGCGGCCGACCAAGACCGGCAAGCGCATGGCCTGGGTCACGCTGGAGGACCTCAGCGGCTCCATCGAGCTGGTGGTGTTCCCGGGGAAGACGGGCGGCGGCAGCGCCATGGACCCGCGCACCGGGAAGTGGGGCAAGTCGGGGCCGAAGCCGGGCTACGAGCAGTGGGAGCACCTGCTCAAGAGCGACGAGCCGCTGTTGGTGACGGGCAGCGTGCAGATGAGCCGCGACGAGGAGAACCCGCAGGCGGAGCTCATCGTCGGTGAGATTCAGTCGCTCAAGGAGGTGCGCGAGAAGCGCGTCACGCGCCTCGAGCTCAAGCTGCACGTGGACCTGGCGACCGATGAGAACCTGGCCCGATTGGCGGACATCGCGAAGAAGCACGCGGGCGCCACGCCCATCGCGGTGGCGGTGCACCTGCCGGGCGAGGCCGAGGCGCTCTGGAACTCCAACCTCAAGGTGCAGGTGACCGACGAGCTGCTCGAGTCGGTGAACCGGCTCTTCGGCGCCCGGGTGGCGGAGCCGGGGTGAG
>CALNBU010000683.1 GCA_937875615.1 uncultured Archangium sp. | reverse complement strand
TTGCGTACGGTGACTGGAGTTCAGACGTGTGCTCTTCCGATCTGGTGCGCGGCGATGCCGCTGCCCATCACGCCCGCGCCAAGCACAGCGGCCTTGCGGATGCGGAAGCTCATGAATGGTACTCCGTGAGAATGGTGGTGAGGGTGAGACGCGAATGAACGCGGCGGATCCATAGCCCACGCCTTCGCGATTGACCGCGAAATCGACCAGAAGTCTCCACTGGAGACATCTGGCCTCGACCCTCGGGGTGGGGAGATGTACGACCTGCCCGACTACGGCTGGGTGGCGGCGAGCTGCGCGATGGCGCGCTCGATGTCGGCGGGCTGCGGCACCGACGCCGCCTCAAGCGGGTCTGCCAGCCCGATGCCGGGGAGAAACTTGCCGGCCAGCAGCTTCGGGGGCGCGAGCAGCTTGAAGAAGAGCTCCTCGACCACGCGGCGCACCAGGTGTTCGCCGAAGTTGGTCACCTCGGTGTCTTCGTTCACGAAGAGCACCCGGCCGGTCTTCTCCACCGAGGCCTTGATGGCCTCCCAGTCGTAGGGCCACAGCGTGCGCAGGTCGATGACCTCCGCGTCGACGCCCTCGCCCGCCAGCTTCTCGGCGGCGGCGGCGCACATGGGGAGCGTGCGGCCGTAGCTCACCACCGTCACCTGGCTGCCGGCGCGCACCGTCTTCGCCACGCCCAGCGGAATGGCCGCGTCTTCCAGCGCCGGCCACTGCGCCTTCCACGCCGAGCGGTCGCCCAGCGGCGCGTCGATGAGCCGGCTCAACGCCTTGTCGTCGCCCGGCTCGCCGGGGATCAGCTCCTCGCCCTTGATGCGCATCAGCGCCTTGGGGATGAGGAACATCACCGGGTTGGTCTCCTTGCAGGCCGACATGAGCAGGCCGTACGCGTCCAGCGGCGTGGAGGGCATGACGACCTTCCAGCCGGGGATGTGCGTCATCGTCGCGTCGAAGGAATGCGAGTGGTACAGCGACCCGCGGATGCCGCTGCCCACGGGCGTGCGCACCACCATGGGCACCGCCCAGTCACCGTTCGTGGACCAGTGCGTGTTGCCCGCCAGCTTGAGCAGGTCGATGGTGTTGTAGATGTAGTCGCAGAACTGAATCTCGGCGACCGGGCGACCACCGCCCATGGCGATGCCCATGGCCATGCCGATGATGCCGCGCTCGTCGAGCGGCGCGTTCCACGCCGTCTCGAGGCCCTGCGTGCAGGTGAAGACGCCGCCCAGCGGCATGCCCACGTCTTCTCCGAAGATGTCGGTGACGCCCAGGTTCTCTTCTGCGTAGTGCAGCGCCATGCGCACTGCTTGAGCCATGTTGGCCATGTCGTCGTGTCTCCTGAAGAAAGCGCTTACGAACGCGGGAACGGGTCGCGACCCGGTTCACCATCGAACACGTGGTTCCACACCGAGTCGCCGTCAGGCATCGGTTCTTCCTTCACCTGCCGCGCCTGCTCGGCGAAGGCCTCGACGTAGCGCTCACGCAGCGCCTTCGCCTCGCCGGCCTTCAGCACGCCGGCCTTCTCGAGCTTCGCCTCGAAGCGGGTGATGCAGTCTTCCTCGGTGGTGACGTAGTTCGCGCCCGACGCCGAGGAGTGCCCGTAGAGGCGGGAGACGCGCGCCTCCACCAGGTACGGCTTGCGCTCGGTGCGCACGTACTCGAAGGCCTCCTTCAGCTCGAGGTAGGCCGAGATGGGGTCATTGCCGTCGATGGTCTTGCTGCGGATACCGAAGGCCACGCCGCGGTCGGAGATGCGCTCCGCGCCCTGCACCTGGCCGTACGGAGTGGAGATGCCCCACTGGTTGTTGGTGACGAGGATCAGCACCGGCAGCTCTTCGCCCGGCCGGGAGCTCCACACCAGGCAGCTGGCGAAGTCGCCCTCGGCGGTGCCCGCATCGCCGCCGGTGACGATGGAGATGCCGTCGCCGCCGTGGCGCTTCTGGACCAGCGCGGTGCCCGGCGCCATCGTGTACTGCACCTCGATGGGCGAGCTGACCGGCACGATGTTCCAGGCCTTCTTGGAGAAGTGCCCGGCGAAGTTGCGGCCGCCCGAGTACGGGTCGGTGGCGGTGTTCTTCATCTGCCGCAGCGCCCCGATGGAGTCTTCGCCCATGGCCAGGAACGTGGCCAGCTGACGGTAGTGGAAGTGGCAGTAGTCGAAGGCCGGGCCCTCACCCTTCTTGATGAGCAGCCCCAGCGGGACGTTGAAGGCCTCTTCTCCCGGGCCGCCGATCCAGAAGTAGCCGTGCCCCGTCTTGTACATGGCGATGAGGCGCTCCTCGAGCACCCGCGCCTTCACCATGGTGTCGTGCAGCTGCCGGAGCAGCGGCGCGTCGAGCGCCAGGCCGTCCGACTGCTTCACCAGCGGCTTGAACGACGAGACCGGCGCCGGCTTTCGCCCCGCCTTACCCGGGCCATTGAGCTTCTTCGCTTCGCGAGCCATGGGGGGCCTCTAGCAGATGTCGACGCGGGAGCGATGCCTGCGTGGCGTGGCCAGAGAGGTCGGGCGGCACGCGCCGCGTCACGGGCGCGCGGCGGTTGGCCGTGGTTTCCCTCTCGACTGCTTCAACGCGTCGCGGGCAGAACCTCTGTCGCGAACCCGGGTGCCCTCCGGCCAACCCGGAGGTCGATGTGCGCAAGAGCAGGTTCACCGAAGAGCAGATGGTCAAAATTCTTCGCGAGGCGGATGCCTCGCCAGTTGCCGAAGTGGCGAAGAAGCACGGCATCAGCGACGAGTTGAGGAATGTGGCACTACAGCCAACGGCGAAATCAGCCGCCAAGCGGTATCAACCCGCCACTCCGGCCGTACACCGAATTCCTGACACCCTCGTGCGGGCAAGGCTCACCCCGCATTTCTCAACACCCTGTTAAAGCCAGAGGCACGCCGAGAGAAAAGAGTTTCAGACAATGCAGGAGTACCAAAATAGCCTCAGCTGCTATTTAATGAATTTCGACAACATGTCGACGGCTGGTCTGGCAATACATGAAATATCTGTTGCTGTTGGCGGTGCGGATATTGTTGTTGGTCTTACCGGGGATGATGAGTACTTACAGTCGATTTCGGAGGGGGAGGTGTTTGACCGCTTTGTGAGTGGCGTTGTTACACTCACGG
>CALNBU010000682.1 GCA_937875615.1 uncultured Archangium sp. | reverse complement strand
CGCAGAGAGCAGCGCTCCCGCAGCAGCCGTCCAGAGCGTGGTCACCCGCATCTCCCAGCAGAGCCTCGAGAAGCTGACCGCGGCCACCACCGCGCTGCAGCAGCACGCGCGACAGAACGAGGCCCTCGCCGCGCGACGCCGGCAGTTCCAGCGAGACCTGACCGCCATGGTCCGCGAGGTGGAGGACGCCGGCCCCGCCTTCCAGACCTTCGCCGCGCGGCTGACGCTCCTCAAGGAGACCGCGTCGGACATCCACCGGCGCGCCACCCTGGCCTGGACCGACGAGCAGAAGGAGCTGGCACCATGCGCAGCGCCGAGACCTCTTCGGCGAGCAGAAGGAGCTGGCGGTGCTCGCCGAAGAGGTCTCGGCGCTGCGCATGGTGCCGCTCTCGCTGCTCTTCGAGCCCTACCCGCGCATGGTGCGGGAGCTGTCGAAGGAGCTGGGCAAGGACGTCGACGTGGTCATCGAAGGAGAGAACGAGCGCATCGACCGCACCGTGCTGGAGGCGCTCAAGGAGCCGCTGCTGCACCTGGTGCGCAACGCCATCGACCACGGCTTCGAGACCCGCGCGGCGCGCGTGGCGGCGCGGAAGAGCCCGCGCGGCGTGCTGCTCCTCACCGCGCGGACCGAGGGCGACCACCTGGTGCTCCGCGTCAGCGACGACGGCGCCGGGCTCGCGCCCGCCCAGCTCCGGGAGGTGGCCGTGCGCCGCGGCGAGCTGGACGAAGCCGCCGCGCGCCAGCTCTCCGACGCCCAGGTCATCGACCTCATCTTCGCCAGCGGCTTCACCTCGCGCGAGGCGGTGACCGACCTCTCGGGCCGCGGCGTGGGCCTCGACGTGGTGCGCACCAAGCTGGTGTCCGTCGGCGGCGAGGTCACCGTCGACTCCACGCAGGGCGAAGGCGCCACCTTCGAGGTGCGGGTGCCCATCAGCCTCGCGGTGGCGCCGGTGCTGTTCATCAAGGCCGGCGACGAGACGCTCTGCCTCCAGGCCGCCAACGTGGTGAGCGCGCTGTTGGTGGAGAGCGGTCAGTACACCGAGGTGGCGAGCAAGCCCGCGCTGCGGGTGGGCGACGAGGTGCTGCCCTTCTCCACGTTGGGCGCGCTGCTCTTCGGTGCCGGAGAGCGACCGCCGGCCACGGGCGAGCTGGTGCTGGTGCTCCGCGGCCGTGGGCACCAGGCCGCGCTCGCGGTCGACCGGGTGCTGGAGGAGCGGGTGCAGGCCATCCTCCCGCTCAAGGGCCTGCTGACCCGCTACACGTACCTCTCGGGCGCCACCGTGCTCACCGACGGCGGGCTGGCGCTGGTGCTCTCGGCGGCCCACCTGGTGGCCACCGTGCACGGCCGCGAGCTCAAGCTGGGCGCGACGCTCGCGCGGCCCACCGGCGAACGCCGCCAGCGCGTGCTGGTGGTCGACGACTCTCCGCTGACGCGCGAGCTGCTGGTCTCGCTGCTGGAGGCCGTGGGCTACCAGATTGCGCAGGCCACCGACGGCGCCGACGCCCTCCGCGTGCTGGAGCGCGAGCCGGTGGACCTGGTGGTGACCGACCTGGAGATGCCCGACGTCGACGGGCTGGAGCTGACGCGGCGACTCAAGGCCCACCCCAGCCTCAAGGCGCTCCCGGTGGTCATCGTCACCACGCGCGGCAGCGAGGCCGACCGCCGACGGGGCATGGAGGCCGGCGCCGACGGCTACGTCACCAAGGGTGACCTCGTGCGCCAGGACCTCGTGGACGTGGTAGGCCGCCTCTTGTCCTGAAGTAAGGAGTGGCACCCGTATGGCAGGCAAAATTGGAGTCCTCGTCGTCGACGACAGCCCGCTGATTCGACAGCTGCTGACCGACGCCCTCGAGCAGGACCCCGACATCCAGGTGCTGGGTGTCGCCGCCAACGGAGAAGAAGCCATCGCGCTCGCGGCGCAGCTCAAGCCGCAGGTCATCACCATGGACGTGGAGATGCCGGTGATGGATGGCCTCACCGCCACCGAGCGCATCATGGGCGACACGCCCACCCCGATTCTGGTGCTGACCGCCGACCCGCAGCGGCAGGCGCCGGAGCTGACGCACCGCGCGCTGGCGGTGGGCGCGCTGGCGCTGCGCGTGAAGCCCCCGGAGGCGGAGATGGCCAGCCTGGCGCGAGAGGTCAAGCTGCTCGCCAGCATCCGGGTCATCCGCCACGTCCGGGGCGTCTCCAGGTCCTCGCTGATGCGCGTGGAGTCGGGCTCGCCGAGCGGCCCGCTGCCCTCGCTCACGCCCTCACCCGTGCCCTTCGCGCCCTCACCCGTGCCCTTCGCCCCGCCGCCGGTGCCCTTCCCGCCCGCCGCCAGCGCGGTGGGCGTGGTGTGCATCGTCAGCAGCACCGGCGGGCCGCAGGTCATCCAGAAGATGCTCAGCGAGCTGCCCGCGGACTTCCCGGCGCCGCTGCTGGTGGTGCAGCACATCAACGCCGCCTTTTCTGACTCGCTGGTCAGTTGGCTGGCAGCCGACACCAGGCTCAAGGTGAAGACCGCGAAGGAGGGCGACCTCCTGACGCCCGGCACGGTGCTGGTGGCGCCTGCCGACGCGCACCTCACCATCGCCTCGCGCGGCCGGGTCTCGGTGGCCGAGGGCCCGCCCCGCGACGGTCACCTGCCCTCCGGCACCCTGCTGCTGGAGTCGGCCGCGATGGTGTACGGCCGCCGCGCGGTGGGCGTCATCCTCACCGGCATGGGCAGCGACGGCGTCGACGGCATCGCCGCCATCCACGTCGCCGGCGGGAGGACCCTGGCGCAGAGCCAGGACTCCGCGGTGGTCTTCGGCATGCCGGGCGCGGCCATCGCGCGGGGGCTGGTCTCTCAGGTGGTGCACGGCGACGAGCTGGCCATCGCCCTCGCGCGCCTCGCCCGGGGGCTGGAACCGCAGCGGTGAGCAGCCCCCTGCTCGCGCAGCTCGCCGAGCGCACCGGCACCGCGCTCTCGCCGCAGCAGCGCGCCCGCATCGAGAAGGCGTTGGCGACGCAGCTGGGTGGCGACGCCCACCGCGCCGAGGCGCTTGGACGAAGGCTGGAGGCGGGCGAGACCTCGCCGGAGCTCTCGGCCCTGATGGCCCTGGTGTCGGTGCACCAGACCGAGCTCTT
>CALNBU010000681.1 GCA_937875615.1 uncultured Archangium sp. | reverse complement strand
CTGGTAGGCCAGCGTGGTCTCCACCAGGTGCTCGAGGCGGTCGCACTCCGCCACCCCCTGCGCGATGAAGCGCTCGCGCAGCTCAGGGGGAATGGCGCCGTTGCCGAGGCTCTGCAACAGCGCACGCACGCCCGCCAGGGGCGTCTTGAGCTGGTGCGCCGAGAGCTGGAGCAGCGCCCGCAGCCGCTGCGTCTCGCGCCGGCGCTGCCGCGCGACCCCGAAGAGCACCACCGCCAACACCACGAAGAGCAGCCCCGCCACCGCCGACTCGCCGGCGATCATGAAGAGCTGCCGCTCGGTGTGACCGTCGAGCTCCAGCAGCCGCCGCGTGAGCTCTTCGCCCTCGAAGTTGGTGGCGATGGACTCGCGCAGCAGCGCGTCGCTGCCATTGATGTTGCGGCGCACCAACACCGACCACCACGCCATGAGCGGGCCCACGCTGAGCAGCGCCAGCCCGAAGGCGATGACGTCGAGGTTCCTGGCGAGCCAACGGCGGTACATGGCGTGCTTTCTTACAGAGCCGCGGCCAGGCGCTCTACGTGCTCCAGCGTGTGGGCCGCAGAAAGGAAGCCCACCTCCCAGGCCGACGGCGGGAGGTAGATGCCCGCGTCCAGCCAGCCGGCGTAGCGCGCCTTGAACTGCGCCACCGCCGCGGGCGTCACCTGCTCTGCCTGGGTGGGCACCGGCCCCTCCAGCGCGTAGTAGGGCCAGAAGAGGCTGCCCTCGCGCACCAACCGGAAGGCGCGGTCCTGGCGCTTCGCCACCGCCGCGTCGAGCGCCTGCCCCAGCGTCTCCAGCGCGCGGTAGGGCGCGCCGGTGCGCAGCTCCTCCAGCGTGGCGAGGCCCGCAGCCAGCGCCACCGGGTTCCCCGCCATGGTGCCCGCCTGGTACGTCTTCCCCAGCGGCGCGAGGCGGTCTAGCACCGCCGCCTGGCCCACCACCGCGGCCACCGGGAGACCGCCGCCGACGATCTTCCCGAGCGTAGTGAGGTCCGGCTGCACCCCCACCCGCTTCGCGTAGCCGTGGAACCCGAAGCGGAAGCCGTTGATGACCTCGTCGAAGATGAGCAGCGCCCCGTGCTGCGCGGTCAGCGCCCGCAGCCGCTGGAGGAAGCGCGGCGACTGCACCAGCAGCCCGTTGTTGGCGGGCAGCGGCTCGATGAGTGCCCCCGCGATGCGGTCTCCGTGCGTCTTGAAGACCTCCTCCAACGCGGCCTCGTCTCCCAGCGGCGCCACCAGCGTGTCCTGCGCCACCGTCACCCCTTCGCTCTCGGCGAGGCCCAGCGTCACCACTCCGCTGCCGGCCTTCACCAACATGGAGTCGGCGTGGCCGTGGTAGCAGCCCGAGAACTTGAGCAACAACGTGCGCCGCGTGTGCGCCCGCGCCAGCCGGATGGCGGTCATCACCGCCTCGGTGCCGCTCACCACGAAGCGCACGCGATCCGCCGGGGCGAAGGCCTCCAACACCAGCTCGGCCAGCGCCGGCTCGTGGCGGTGACAGGTCCCGAAGGCGAGGCCGTCGCGCGCGGCCTTCGTCACCGCCTCCACCACCCGCGGGTGCGCGTGGCCGAGGATCAACGGCCCCCACGCCATGCAGAAGTCGAGGTAGCTGCGGCCGTCTTCATCGAAGGCCACGCCGCCCTCGCCGCGCGCGAAGTAGCGCGGCGTGCCTCCCACCGAGCCGAAGGCGCGCACCGGGCTGGAGACGCCCCCGGGGATGAGCTGCTGCGCGCGAGAGAAGAGGCGCTCAGAGGCGCTGGGTGAGCTGGTCATGGGAGGTCTCCAGTGGTGCGGTGTCGAGGTCGTCGAGGATCGCCTGCAGGGCGGCGCGGTCGAGAGAAGGGGCGAGCGGCAGGGTGAGGCTGCGCCAGCCGCCGCTGGTGGCCAACCCCAGCGTGGCCAGGCCGCCTTCGATGAAGCAGCCGAAGGGGGTGGTGCAGCCACCTTCGAGGATGCGCAGGAAGTCCCGCTCCACGCCGACCGCCTGCGCGGTGGGGAGGTGATGCAACGGGCGCAGCGCGGCCAGCACCCGCGCGTCGTCGGCGCGGCACTGCACCGCGATGGCGCCCTGCCCCGGCGCGCCCGGCCAG